>JBDRVQ010000007.1 GCA_039801905.1 candidate division WOR-3 bacterium
ATTGGAGATAAAATCCCCCCTTAAATTAGGGATAAAATGCCGGATAAGAAGTGGGTAGGGGGGTGGTAGGGGAGGCGGTGGTGGGGCTCACTTCAATTTAACCTAAAATAATTAAGTTATTGGAAATGCGAAACTTAAAAGAAAGACCCTTCTTTTAATAGGCGACTTTTATGTCGCCTGAATAACATTCCTTTTTTCCCGGGAGAAGGGGCAAAGAGAACTAATATACTTTCCCAAAGGAATATCCGAAGGTCAGAATTTTTCTTGATTTATTGAGATTTGGGTCTATAATGAAATGATGCCCCAACTTTCCGGCAAGTTCGCAAAATGGAAGGATGTAGAATTTGACCTCAATTCCCCGGTTCAGTATCTAAAAGGGGTCGGACCAAAAAGGGCATACTATTTTAAGAAGATTGGGATAGAAAAGATTAAAGACCTCATCTTCCTCCTCCCCCGAAGATATTTAGACCGAAAAAATCTCCGCCCCATCCGAGAATTGAAAGTCGGCGAAGAAGGAACAGTGATCGGTAAGGTTTTAGCCAGTGGGGTAGAAAAGACCTTAAAGAAGGGAGAAGTGGTAAGAATCGCTGTTGGCGACCAAACCGGTATTTTGTATGTCACCTGGTTCAACCGCCCCGATCTAAAAAACACCTTCCGGATAAATCAGGAAGTAATCCTTTCCGGACCAGTCTCCTATTTTAGGGGGAAGTCAATGGTCAACCCCTATTACGAAATTATGGAAGAAGGAAAGGAAGAATATAACTACTGCGGCGCCATCATCCCCATCTATCCCTTAACCGAAAACTTATCCCTCTGGGATATCCGCCGCACGATGCGCCAGGCACTCCAAATTGCCCAACCCCTATTAAGAGAAACCCTGCCCAAAAAGATTCTAAAAAATTATTCCTTCCCTTCCCTCCCTGCCACCCTAAATTCCCTCCACTTCCCAGAGACGATGGAAGAGACGATAAAGGCAAGGGAGAGGTTGGTTTATGAAGAGTTCTTCTATTTTGAATGCCTCTTGGCATTGAATAAGAAGCGAAAGAAAGAAGATGCCCCAATTCTTAGCAATCAGGAGAGATTGACCAAGAGTTTCCTCTCCCTCCTCCCTTTCCCCCTCACCCAATCCCAAAGGGAAGTGATTAAGGAGATTGAGGATGATTTACAAAAGGGGAAGAGTATGACCCGGCTTTTGCAGGGTGATGTCGGTTCCGGAAAGACGGTGGTTGCCCTTTACGCGATGGTCTTAGCCTGTGAGAATGAGACCCAAGCCTGCCTCATGGCACCAACCGAAATTTTGGCAGAGCAGCATTTCTTAAACTGGCATCCCCTTTTGGCGAAGATTGGTATAAAAAGCGCCTTACTCACCGGCAGCACAAAAAAGAAGGAGAAAATCTATGAAGGGTTGGCAAAGGGAGAGATTGGGATTGTCTTCGGCACCCACGCCCTGATTGAAGAAGATTGCCGGTTTAAGAATCTCGCCTTGGTGATTGTTGACGAACAGCACCGGTTTGGGGTGATGCAGCGGGCAAAACTTCTAACGAAAGGGAAATCTCCCCACTTTTTGGTGATGACCGCTACCCCCATCCCCCGCACTTTGAGTTTAACCCTTTACGGCGACTTAGATATCTCAACCTTAAAGGAGAAACCTCCGGGAAGGAAAAGAATCGTTACCCGTTTAACGAGCGAAGGAAAGAGGGATAAAGTCTATGATTTTATCAAAGGGAAGTTAAAGGAAGGGAGGCAGGTCTACATCCTCTGCCCCTTGATTGAAGAGTCGGAGAAGTTGGATTTGGCTTCGGCGAAGAAGACCTACGAAGAGGTGAAGATAATCTTTAATGATTTTTCGGTTGCCCTCCTCCACGGTCGGATGAGAAGTGAAGAGAGGATGAAGACGATGGAAGACTTCCGGAAAGGTTTAATCCAAATTTTAGTCACGACCACGGTGATTGAGGTTGGGGTTGATGTGCCCAATGCCACAATCATCTTAATTGAACATCCGGAGCGATTTGGTCTGGCGCAACTCCACCAGTTGCGGGGTCGGGTCGGTCGGGGGGAAGAAGTTTCTTATTGCATCTTATTGGCACCAGAAAATATCTCCCCGGAGGCAAAGGAGCGATTGACCCATTTTGAAAAGATGGATGATGGCTTCCTCTTAGCCGAAAAAGACTTGGAACTGAGAGGACCCGGACAATTCTTCGGTGTCCGCCAGCACGGCTTGCCCGATTTCAAAATCGGCGACCCGATAAAAGAGAAAGAGATCCTCTTCCGGGCAAGAGAGGATGCCTTCGCTATAATTGAAGAAGACCCAAACTTAGAAAAAGAAGAGAATTGGGTCATTCGGGAGAATATCCCGAAGAGATTTTTGGCGCGGGAGGATTTATTAAAGGTGATATGAGAAAGAGATTCGCTTCTCTTTTTATTCTTGCTTTTTTCTCCTGCACCCCCCTGCCCGAGGTGATTGGCAGGTTATTTGATGTCTATGTCTTAACCAACTATTCCGAGATGATAAAGGATACCCTATCCCTAATCTTAGAAGAAGAGATTCTCACCCCCCAACCGGAGAAAATCTTCCGCCTCCGCTATCGCCCCCTCTCCCAATTCGCCGTCTATGCCCAATTCCCCAATCTCTTACTCATCGGCACCCCTTTTGATACCATCATCCGAGATTTCCTTGGGGAGAAAAGGGAGATTGTGGCGAAGGAGACCTTTGCCTTCTTCACCATAAAGGAAGAGAAGAAAGGGAAAAAACTCCACCAATTCTTCATCTTTGTCGCTGCGGATAAAGAGAAGTTGTGCCGGGGGCTTATTAGATATAAAGATAGGATAAGATATTCCTTGGAAGAAGAGATTAAAGAACGGATCTTCTCCCTCACCTATACCCGAGGGGAGAATGAAAAGATAAAAGAGAGGCTTGAGACCAATTACCATTTCTCCTTAAAGGTACCGAAGGGATTTCAATTGTCAGAAAAATATGCCGCCGGCAACTTCCTCTATCTCTTCACCCATTATCCGGACCGGAGCATCTTCATCTACTGGTCGGATGGGGAGAAGGAGTTAAACCCTTTTGATTTAATCACCCTCCGGGATAGCCTAACCTACTTATATTACGATGGTGATTATGTTGCCCGAAAATATACTACCTACCAGGAGACAAAATTCTTTGGTCTTCCCGCGATTAAAATCCAGGGTGTCTGGCAGAATGATAAAGAGATAATCGGTGGTCCTTTTATCTCTTATGCCTTTAATTACAAGGGAAAGTTCTATCTCCTTGACGGCACCCTCTTCAATCCCGGAAAGAGAAAGTTAAATAACCTCTTCCAACTCTCGGTAATTCTTCTCACCTTCCAACCAGAAGGTGGAGAAAAGAATTAAACCTTTAAGACTTTAATCACCTACCTTCTTTGGAAAATAAAGAAACTATATCTCTATCCCGTAGATGCGGGTCTTCTTGTATAATTTACAACCCCACATCTCAATCGGGCGGATGATTGCTAAGTTATCTTCTAAGATCTGGGAGACCTCTCCCCATTTATAACCCAACCTCTTTGCCCCTTCAAAGGTCTCATAGTATAATAAGGCATCAAGCCCTAAGTTATGAAACTTCTTCTTCACCCCCAATGCCCAGAGCCTTGCCGCATCAATTCTCTTCTTATAGATTAAGAACTTCAAAAAGCCAAAGGGAAAAAGCCTGCCGTTCAATCTTTTTAAGACCTGATTGTAATCCGGCAATGCCAAACTGACCCCCGCCGCTTCTCCATCAACTTCCACAATCGGCAACAATTCGGAAACGGCAATCGGCTTCAATTTCCTTCCCAAATACTTAAATTCGGCATCGGTCAGGGGGGCAAAGTCCCAATTTTCCGACCAGGCATCATTATAAATCTCTTTAATCAAATAAATCTCCTTATCCAATCTCTTCAAATCAATCCTTCGCACCCTGATATTCTTCTTCTCCTTTAAGTAGTTTAATACCCTCTTTAACTTCTCCGGGACCTCTTGGTCGGTGCGAATAGCGTAGGCATAAAAATCCTTCTCCTTTCTCATTCCGTACCTCTCGCAGAATTCCAAATAGTAAGGAGGGTTATAGGACATCTTTAAGACCGGTGGCGAATCAAAACCTTCCAGAAGAAATCCGCATTCGTCATAAAGACCGGGGTTAGCCGGACCGACCATCTTTTCCATCCCCTTCTTCTTCAGATCTTCCCGCACTTGGTCAAAAAGGGCAGCGGCAATCTCGTAATCGGCAAAAGCCTCAAAGAAACCGAAATAGCCAACCTTTTTTTGATGATAGTCATTGTAATTATAGTCAATAATGGAGGCGACCCGCCCCACAACCTGCCCTCCCTTTTTCGCTAAGAAAAGTTCCCTCTCCGCATGGGAAAAGAACGGATTCTTCTTCACATCAAGCGTTTCCGCCATCTCCGAGATTAAAGGCGGAACCCAATTCTTATCCCCTTTATATAACTTAAAAGGGAGAAGGATAAATTCCCTTAATTCCTTTTTCGTCTCAACCCTTTTTACCTCAATCATCCAATTATCCCCATCTTCTTCCCAACCTTCTCAAAAATTTCCAATGCCCGGTCCAAATCCTCATCGGTGTGGGTTGCCATATAACTGGTGCGGATTAAGGAACGTCCGGAAGGAACCGCGGGCGGGATTACCGGATTGGTAAAAAGCCCCGCCTCATAAAGATTATGCCAAAATTGGATGGTCTTATAGTCGTCACCGATAATAATGGGGATGATTGGCGTGCAACTATTTCCAATATTATAACCCATCCCTTTTAACCCTTTAAGCATCTTATTCGTATTCCGCCACAACCTTTCCCTCCTTTCCGGTTCGTTCTTTATTATCTCCAAGGCAGCAAGAACCGTCGCCACCGCCGGGGGCGGGATACTGGCAGAAAAGATTAAAGAGCGGGCTTGGTGGCGGATAAAGGTGATCACCCTCTTTTCCCCAACGACAAAACCACCGATGGTGGCGAAGGACTTAGAGAATGTGCCCATAATCAAATCTACTTCCTCCTCCAAACCAAAATGTTCCGCCGTGCCTCTTCCATTCTTCCCCAAGACCCCAACCGCATGGGCATCATCAACCATCACCCGACAGTTATATTTCCTCGCTAACCGGCAAATCTCCGGCAGGTTGGCAATATCCCCTTCCATACTGAAAACCCCATCCACGATAATCAACTTCCCTTTCTCCTTCGGAATCCCTTTTAATACCTTTTCCAAGTCTTCCATATCATTATGAATAAATCTCTTCACCTGACCGAAGGATAATTGACAACCGTCAACGATTGAGGCGTGGTCAAGTTTATCCGTAATGGCACAATCTCCCCTCCGCACCAAAGCCGAGATCACCCCTAAGTTAGTCTGAAAGCCGGTTGAGAAGACAATACAATCCTCTTTCTTAAAAAATTCCGCCAGATTTCTCTCCAACTCCTCGTGTAAGTCTAAAGTGCCGTTTAAGAAACGAGAACCCGTGCAACCGGTGCCGTATTTCGCAATCGCCGCGATTGCCCTCTCTTTCAACTTTGGGTGGTTGGTGAGTCCCAAATAGTTATTGGAACCGAACATCAGAAGTCTCTTCCCTTTGATTACCACCTCCCGGTCGGGTTCGGATTGGATGGGTTGGAAATAGGGATAGAAACCAGTCTTCTTTGCCCTCTCTACAATTGGATAGTACTCATAACACTTGTCAAATAAGTCCATAACCGATTTTATCTTTTCAGTGAGAAAAGTCAATATCATTCTTGAAAAGGAGCCTTTTTCTCTTATAATTTTTCGTGCCGAAAGACTCCCCCAAAGAGAGAAAGATTATTATCTTTATTAGTCTTCTCCTTCTTTTCCTTTCTGGTTTCTTAAATTACTCTTCTCCCTACTTTTATGGGGAGAGTTGGCGAATCTTTCTTCACCTGCCAAAAATGAGCAAAGAAATCTCTTTTTCTGTTTGGTGGTTAATCATCGGCTTACCCTTACTTCTCTTCTTTTCCGCCCTACGCTTTCCCAATTTTAGAAAGATATTAAAGGCACTCCCCCGGCAAAAAAATCTCCCCCTCTTTCTATTTTTTACCCTTCTCTTCGCCTTCTCTCTTTTTCCCTGGGAATACTCTTGGGTCCGACCCAGTAAATCCCATCTTACCATCTATCTCATCTTGGGTAGTGTCGGCTTAATTTTTTTGCTCATTGGGATTTATCCGAAACTAAAATTCTTAGAGGAATTTTCCAATAAATTCCTTCTCTGGTTAATGAACCTCAATCAAAAAACCTTTATCCTTCTCTCTTCCCTTCTCCTATTTATTATCTCTAACCTCGTCTCTTTTCTAATCTTTAACCATATTCCCCACATCTCCGATTCCATCGCCCAACTCTTCCAAGGACGGATATTTGCTAATGGCAGACTTTATCTCACTTCTCCCCCGTTCCCTGATTTCTTTGATTACGGTCATATTATCAATAATGGCCGCTGGTATTCCCAATACCAATTCCTCCATCCCCTCTTTTTAATGATTGGTGTGTTAATCAAAGCCCCTTGGCTTATTAATCCCGTTTTGGGCACTTTAACTATTCCCCTCGTCTATCTTCTGGGTAAAGAAATTTATGACGAAAAGACCGGTCGGTTGGCCGCTCTTTTTACTAGTATCAACCCGGTCATCTTTATGATGTCTGGGGAATATATGAATCATCCCACCTCCCTACTCTTTGCCACCATTTTCTTCCTTTTCTTTTTCCGCGCCCAAAGGGAAAAAAAATTATCCCAAGGTTTAATTGCTGGTATCGCCTTAGGTCTGGTTGCCAATTGCCGGGTCTACACCGCAATCCTAATCGGCATCCCTTTCTTCTTTTATGCCCTTTATCTAATAAAGAAAGAACCCCGTTCTCTCTTCACCTTTCTCATTATGCTCTTTTCCTTTCTCGGAGTTGCCGCTCTCAATCTCCTTTACAATTGGCTTACCAATGGCAATCCCTTCCTCTTTGGTTATGTTGTGCGCTGGGGTCCTGGCCATTCCATCGGCTTTGGTAAAAGTGGTTGGGGAATTAAACATACCCCACTCCGGGGACTAATCAATATTGGCCATGATGGGAACCTCTTAAATAAGTTTCTCTTGGAAATTCCCTTTCCCGCCCTTTTTCTCGTCTTTTTCCCCTTCGCCTTGGGGAATAAAAATAGAAGCGATTGGCTTTTTCTTTTAACCTTCCTCTCCCTCTGGTTTGGACATTTCTTCTATTGGTTTCACGGCATCGCCTTTGGTGCCCGATTTTTATACGAAGTGGTGCCGGTCTTAATTATCTTATTAGTCCGGAGTGGAAAAAATTTAGGTAATCTCATCCGCCGGGCTTGGCACCTCAACATCCCCGATTCTACCATAAACCAATTCTTTGCCCGGACCTTACCCCTTCTCTTTTTTCTCTTTCTCTTTATCGGCTTACCACCCCTTCTCCGGATGTATTATAAATATTGGGGGGTTGACCGGAATTTACTCCAAAGGGTGAAAAAGGAAAAGATTAAAAATGGACTCATCTTCTGTCAAGAATTGGGTGATGCCTTCAATGCCAACCCCATTCACTTAAAGGGTGAGATAATCTATGCCCAGGACCTGGGTATCTTAAATCCCGCCCTCACCCTTCTCTATCCTAACCGCCATTACTACCAAGGGACAAAAGAAGGGTTAAAACCGTTAAACCTGCCACCATTTCCCCAATCGGCATTAAAGAAAATCTTAGATTCCCTCGCTTCCTATTTATCGGAAAGCCTCATTAATCAATACCGAACCGTCATCTGCCCCTTTAAAGACCTGCCACCGGAAATTCTTAAAGGGAGCGATAAGTTAACCGACTTTCGGGAAGTGACAATTTCCGTAATGACCCAAAAAAGAACTCTTGACGATTATCTCCCCGCGCTCCTCTTATGGGTTGTGGGTGATTGCCGCCCCCACTTAGAAATCTTTCGCTACTTGGAAAAGTCTCCTTATTTTGTGGCCGGTCCTTATAAGGCGAAACGTCTCTGGCAGAGTAGTGACAATCGGGCACTAATCGCCGAAATCAACTTCGCGGAATAGATTTTTAAAGAAATTTACCAAGTGATAGTAATATCTTCCTTCGGGAAAAAATTTTTCTTAGTGAAATAGACCTTCATCTCTCCTCCCTCTCTTTTTGTGCTGTCCGCCGAATAAGAGATCTTATAGGAAGAAAGACTTTCTGGTAGTTCAATCAGAAAATGGGCTAACTTTAATGGTCTACGCCATTTCTGAGTTGTCTTCACAATATACCGTGCCTCCCTACCCCTTAATTTCTGCTCGTAATAGACAAAAAATGATTTCTCCTCTTGGGGTAAAAAGGAAATCGTCATCACGAGACCACTATCCCTTTTTTGAAAAGATAAGTCCGAAGAGATACTCTCGGGATAAGAATGGAAACTATCCAAAGGAAAGGGATAGAAAAGTTCCGCCCTTATTCTCTCCTTCTTTAAGTTTTTTAGGAAATATTGACCGAAAACCGAAACCTTGCCGGGAAGGATTTTTATTCTGACCTCTTCTTGATAGAAATCAATCGGTGGTTTTTCAGTACAGGTAAAAAGAAGAATGGTTAAAGGAAATAAGATTTTCTTTATTTCTCCCCCAATTCTCTTAATAAATTACCAACTTCTTTACCCTTTCCCTTTCGGGTAAAAAGTAAATTCCCTTTCCCAATGTCCCTCTCTTTTCTACCTTTCGTCCCAGAGCATCGTAGAAGTCTATCCTTTGGGAAAAAGAAATTTTTTCCTCTCCCAGCCCGGAGTATCTGACAACAATATCAATCCCCGTGAGGTGCTGGTTATAACCAAGGTCAACGGAATCTTGGCGAACTGCCCAAACCCGATTAACCAAAAATGCTTTAATTTGATATTTTCCGGCACCCAAACCCGGAAGGTAATATGGTTGATTAATTGGAAAACCCTCCCAATCATAAGAAATCTCTCCCATCGGACCGGAGGCAGAAATGAAAATATAAGGCACCAGATTACCCAATTCGTCAATTACCCGACCGGCGATAGAACTCCAATCGTCATTTTCTTCACCAAAGGTGGGCGTGGAATCAATATACCAATTAAGGGGACGAGAAGGAATATCAGGAATCCGATAAAGGGAAACCGACCCGTTATAAGGTGGTGCGGGACCCCTACCGTAAGATGCGGGGAGGGCTGGATATTTATAGCAGTCTGCGAAATAGCCCCGAGGGTCAAGTAAGGTAATAGAATCCGCCTCATCCCCTAAGGAGAAAGTCCCCGTAGTATTGCTCCGATCAATTACTACATAACCATTGGGTGGCAAGATGACGCCAGAATTTATCACCGCCCTGCCCGCGGAACTGACAATCTGCCAGTTACTCAAATTCCATCCCCCTCCAAAGTGGTCATGGATTTCAATGCGCTCTAAGGAATCGGGTGCGGATTGAATTTCATTAAAATAAGTAATAAGGAAAGGGTTGGCTAAAAGAATTGAGGGGAAAATTATTAAAAGATATTTCATACTCTCCCTCTCTCCTAAAATTATATAGGCAAAAAGATAAATGTCAAGGAAACGATTTTCTGGGATTGACAAAAGGGATTTTTTGAGGAAAATAAGGAAATGGCAAAAACCTTCTTCATTAAGACTTATGGCTGCCAGATGAACCTCTATGATGAGGGGATTGTGCGGGAAATCTTAAAAAGGGAAGGCTACAAACCAACAAGGGAGGAAGAAGCGAGCCTTCTTCTCATTTTAACCTGCGCGGTCCGGAGGCACGCCGAAAGGAGAGCCCTCGGCTTCCTCTCCTCTCTCAAAAAGTTAAAGAGGGAAAGACCGGAAAGGAAAATTGGGGTCTTGGGTTGTTTGGCAAAGGCATGGGGAGAAAAAATTCTCTCCTTTGGTGCCGACTTCGCCTTAGGACCGGATAACTACCAAAAATTACCGGCGATGATAAAAGATTCTACGGTCGGGGTAGAAACGGCCGACTCCTCTATTGAGACCTATGAAGATCTTTTGCCCGAGCCAAAAGGGGTGAGCGCCTTTCTGGCGATTATGCGCGGTTGCGATAACTTCTGTACCTATTGTATTGTCCCTTATTGCCGGGGAAGGGAAAGGTCAAAGAAATTATTAAAGGTTTTGGCAGAAGCGGAAAGTTTGGTGAAGAAAGGAGTGAAAGAAATAATCGTCTTGGGACAGAATGTTTTAGCCTATAAAGATGGCGAAAGAGATTTCTTAACTCTCCTTAGGGAATTGAATTCCTTAGAAGGTTTGGTACGGATTCGCTTCTTAACCTCCCATCCGAAGGATTTATCCCTTGCTCTGATAGAAGAAATTGCCCATCTCGTTAAACAAGGAAAAGTCTGCCCAGAGTTTCACTTACCTTTGCAATCCGGTTCCGATAAAATCCTCTCCCTGATGGGTCGGCGGTATACCCAGAAGGAATACCGAGAGAAGATAAATTACCTCCGCCAACTCCTTCCCGATTGTGCCCTCACCACTGACCTGATGGTTGGCTTTCCCGGGGAGGAAGAGGAAGATTTCCAAGAGACCTTAAAAATGGTGGAGGAGATAAGATTTGACTTTGCCTATATGTTTAAGTATTCCGAAAGGCCCTTCACCAAGGCAAAAGAGATTGAACCGAAGGTCTCAGAAAAGGAAAAACAGGAGCGGCTCTCCCAATTGATTTCCCTCCAGAACCGGATCACCAAAGAAAAGAATGAGGAGATGATTGGCAAAATCTTTCCGGTTCTAATTGAAGGGATAAAAGAGGATGGGGCTTTTGGGAAAACGCCCCAGGGAAAACTTGTCATCATCCCTTCCCTTTCCCAAGAGGGAAGAAAGGGTGAGATTTATCAGATAAAGATTGAGAAGTTAGAAGGTTGGACCCCAATCGGTACTCTTTTTAAGGAGGAAAAATGACCGCTTTGAGAATTGCCCTCATTATTCTCATCGTCATTGCTGGAAGTATTTTAGCCATCCTCAATACCCAAGTGGAAGTAAAAGAGGTTAAGGTCTTCTGGCAGTCTTACTACCGGGTCCCCTTAGCGGTGGTGATGCTCTATTCCTATGCCTTAGGACTCCTCACCGTTGGTATCTTTGCCGGTATCTCGGAAATTAAACTCCGTCGGGAAATCAGGAAAGAGAAGAAGGAGAAGGAAGCCCTCTTGGAAGAATTGCAGGCATTAAGAAATTTGCCCTTAGGCGAATAGGAGGCGAGATGGCGCCCCTCATCATTATTTTTCTCATCATTATTTTTTTAGCAATCTATCCCTTAATCCGGGATGCCATCCGCAAAAGATACCAACCGGAATTAGACTTCTCTTTAGCCTTAGAACTGATCATTGCCGGAAAGAAGGAAGCGGCATTAGAAAAGTTGAAAGGGATTGTGAGAAGAAATAGTGAATTTATTGATGCCTATCTCTACCTTTCTGACCTCTATTTAGAGAAGGGCGATTTCCATACGGCGATGGCGATTGGCGAAAGGCTCGCCTTACGGAGAAATCTGACCAGAGAGAAAGAGAGGAAGATTCTTAAACACCTTGCCCGATTGTATGTCAAGGGGAAAAGATACCTCAAAGCCATTTCCATCTTAGAAGAACTGATAAAAATTGAGAAAGACCCGGAAGCCCTCTCCACCCTCTTCGCCTTATACTTAAAGGAGGAAAATCTTCCGGCCGCGGAAAAAATCTGGGAAGACCTGGTAAAAACGAATAAGAGTAAAATTCCTCTCTTCTATGCGGAACTGGGTAAAGCCTTTTTGAAAAAAGAGGAGAAGAAAGGGCTTGCCTACTTAGAAAAGGGGAAAAATTCCGAAAACCCCATCCCTTCCCTTCTCTACCTGGCGGAATACTACGCCTCAATTAACGAACCGGAGAAGTCGCTTGCCCATTACGAAAAGGTGATTGAGAAGAATCCGAGTTCTTTCAAGAGGATTAAGGATAAGATGGAAGAACTCTATTACTCCTTAGGCCGCTACGAAGAATTGGAAGATATCTACCGCCGTTGGATAAGATCCCATCCGGAGATTTTAGACTTCTTCTTAGCCCTTTCCCAGATTTACATAAAGAAAGAATTACCCGAAGAGGCGATTAAGGTTTTAGAGCAATATAAGGGAAGAGAGAAAAATTACCTCCTCCATCTCCTCGCCGCCTATCTCTCCGCCGGAAAATTGGAGAAAAGTCGGATGGTCTTGGAAGATTTAATCAAAAGGGACGAGGTGAGAGGGAAGACCGGAACCTGCTCCTACTGCCAAACAGAATTAGAGGTCTTAGCCCTAATCTGTCCCAACTGCCTCTCTTGGTTTGAATAATTGTTAAGGGGGAGAGACATCCAATCATGACCACCCTAACCCCGCTCCTCTCCCAATACCACAAGATAAAGGAGAAATATAAAGACTGCCTCCTCCTCTTTCGGCTCGGTGATTTTTATGAGATGTTTTACGATGATGCCAAAATTGCCTCTCAGGTCTTAGGTCTCACTCTAACCGCTCGCTCTTATGGGGAAAGTCAAAAGATCCCCTTAGCCGGAATTCCCGTCAAATCCTTAGACAATTATCTCCGCCGCCTGGTGGAGAAGGGTTATAAGGTGGCAATCTGCGAACAATTGGAAGAAGCCTCCCCTTCCCGCAATCTCATTTTGCGCGATGTGGTGGAAGTGATTACCCCCGGCACCATCGTCTCCCCTTCCCTTTTAGAAGAGAAAAAGAACAACTTCCTTCTCGCTATCGCTCCGGATGAGGATGAGACCTTGGGCATCGCCTATTGCGATATCTCAACCGGAGAATTCGCCACCGCCCTTTTGAAAAAGGAAGACCTCTGGGAAGAAATCCAGCGGATTGACCCAAAAGAAATCATCCACCCCCAATCCCTCACCTTAGAAGAGATAAAGATTGCCAAAACCCCTCTGCCCGACTACTACTTCTCCCTTGATTTTGCAGAAAATGAGATTAAAGGCTTCTTCGGCATTCTCAGTTTAACCCCATTCAATCTGGAAGAGAAAAGGGGGTGTATCTCCGCCTCCGGTGCCATCCTCTACTACCTAAGAGAAACGCAAAAGGGCTGGGTGCGGAATATAAAGAAGATCACCTTCTATGAGGGAGATGAATATCTCATCTTGGATAAGGCGACAAGAAGAAATTTAGAACTGACCGAAAGGCTCCTTGATGGGAAAACCGAAGGGAGCCTCCTCTGGGCATTGGATGAGACTCAGACTCCCCTCGGGGCACGACTTTTAAGGAAATGGCTCCTCTTTCCTTTAAGGGATGAGAGGAGGATAAAAGAGAGGCAAAATTTGGTGAGAAAATTTTATCAATCCCCTTATCTCCTAAATTCTCTCCTTGAAAGTTTAAGAAATATTGGGGACATAGAAAGGATTGGCACTCGGGTCGCCCAGGAAAGGGCAAATGCCCGGGAGCTACTCAATTTAGCCAAATGGTTGAGGGAGGCTAAGACAATAAAAGAAAATCTCCAAACCGAAATTCCAGAATTGGCTTCCCTCATCCCGGATTTTTCCGAAACTGTGAGTCTGATTGAAAATACCCTCCTCCCCGACCCGCCATTAAGTTTGACCGAAGGCGACTTGATTAAGGAAGGGGTAAATAAAGATTTGGACGAACTGCGAGATCTCTCCCTTAGAACCAAGGATTATTTAATGAAGATGGAAGAAGAAGAGAGGAAGAAGACCAATATCCCAAATCTGCGGATTGGTTACAACTCGGTCTTCGGTTATTACATTGAAGTGACCAAATCCTATACCAAATATGTGCCGAAGAACTATTCAAGGAAACAGACCCTAACCAATTGTGAGAGATTTATCACCTTGGAGTTGAAGGAATTGGAAAGGAAGATCCTCTCCGCCGAGGAGCGGAGGAAAAGATTGGAATACGAAATCTTCGCCGATTTAAGGAAAAGGGTTAGTGAAAGGAGGGAAGAGATTTTTCAATTCGCCCGGGTTTGTGCCGAGATTGATTGCTACGCCAATTTTGCCGCCATCGCCCAAAAATACAATTACACCTGCCCGGAGGTCTTTTCCGGGGAAGGGATTTATATTAAAGAGGGAAGACATCCGGTTGTGGAAAGGCTCACCCCTTCCCCTTTCATCCCCAATGATACCAACCTCACCCCTGAAGAGAGGATGATGATTATTACTGGGCCAAATATGTCTGGAAAATCTACCTATTTAAGACAGGTTGCCTTAATTGTCATAATGGCGCAGATGGGTTCTTTTGTGCCCGCAAGGGAAGCGAAGATCGGTATCGTTGACAAAATCTTCACCCGAATTGGTGCCTCGGATGATTTATCAAGAGGTGTCTCAACCTTTCTCGCGGAGATGCAAGAGACCGCCAACATCCTGAACAACGCCACACCGAAAAGCCTTGTCATTCTGGATGAAGTTGGTCGGGGAACGGCAACCTACGATGGTCTGGCGATCGCCTGGGCAACCTGCGAATACTTATATAAAAATCCAAGATTACGACCGAAGACCCTCTTTGCTACCCATTACCACGAACTGACCGATATCACCGAATACCTAAAAGGGGTTAAAAATTACCACTTCTTAGTGAAAGAGACCGAAGAGGGGATGATATTTTTAAGAAAACTGACGGCAGGGAAAAGTTCTCGCAGTTATGGGATTGAGGTGGCAAAACTGGCTGGTTTGCCCGAAGAGGTTATCAGGAGGGCAAGGGAAGTTTTAAGAGATTTAGAAAAAGGGGAAGAGGTGAGCCTGAAAGGGATCTCCCCTTTCCCCTCTTTACCTGAAGAAGACCCAAAGGAGAGAGAAATCTTAAAGGAATTAAAAGAGAAGGATATTGATAGACTCACCCCCTTAGAAGCCCTCCTCCTTCTTGCCGAATGGAAGAAGAGATTAAATAAATAGGAAAAATCGGCGAAAATTTAGTGTCAGAAATTGGGGGATTTCCGTTTTTATTATATAGGGCTATGGAGAAGTTAAATAGGAAGGGTTTCCTAAGTGATTGGGTTCTAATCCCAACCCTTTTAGAAGAGAGATTAAGGAGGGGTTATCGGATAATTAGGACTTAAATAAAAATGGTCTTAAATCATAAATCATCGGCAATCTAATTAAAAGTCTAACTGAAAACTTAATCCCGAGCCTAATTAGAGTTTTAAATGAGAGCCTAATTTATAGTCTAATCAAAAGCCTAATTATCGGCTTAACAACCTTGACGAGCAATATTAGGAAGTTATTCAATTAGGACCAAGCCATAGTAGTTGCCGGTAAGTTCCCTTTTCCTTAAAACTTCAATCGGAAACTTATTATTCCGAACCGTGGCGTAGACATCAATCCCGCATGCCTCCATTGAAGGTCTTGCCAATTCCGGAAACCGACAAAACCTACCACAACGCCGGCAGAGCCGACAGGGACCAGCCCCCATCCCGAATGCCTTATAATAGCCATCAAGGAAAATTTCCCTTTCCAATTGGGCAACAATCCTACTAATCTCTCGCCATTTATCACTATGAATTAAGATCCCATATTGGTAATAGGTAAGCATCTTATTGGTATATTCCGGAGTTGGTGAATAAGGGGGGCAGGTGAATCTCTTACCGTACTCATCGCAACCGTATTGACACTTCAATCTCACCCATTCCCCGGTGATAATAGTCTTGGTGGCGATAATTTTACAGTCTTTTGCCCCCAAATCCTTTCCTCTCTTCACATACCTCTCATAATCTTTTAAGGGCATCGTAAATCTCCTTAAACTCATCCAAACTTAACTCCTCAGGTCTTATGTTTGGCGAAAAGCCTGCCTCCTTTAAGAAATCTTTCAATTCGGTAAGGGAGATCTCCCCCCGGAGATACTCACGAAGATTATTAGCCAATATCTTCCTCCGGTGCGAGAAAGAGATTTTAATGAAGTTGATAAAATCAGGGTCTAAGAAGATCGGCCTCTCCCTCCGGCATAAGATGATGGCTAAGGATTGAACCATTGGCTCGGGCTTAAAGAATTTTGCTGGGATGGGAAAGAGCCTTCTCTTCTCGGCATAGATCTCAGAAATTAAAGTCAAGGCGGAATATTCCTTACTCTTCGGCTTGGCTAAAAGACGAGAGGCAAACTCTCTCTGTAAGGTTAAGACCGCAATCCGCCAACTCTCCCAATGAGAAAAGAGGTGAAAGAGCAGAGGGGAAGAGATAGAATAAGGGATATTACCGATTACCTTTAACCCCCTTTCCGGAAACTCGTATTTTAATATATCCCCTTCTCTAATCTCCAAATTCTCCACCCCCTTAAACTTCTCCTTTAAGAATAAGACCAATCGCTTATCAATCTCAATCGCGATCACCCGCACCGGATATTTAATCAAGAATTCGGTCAAAATCCCTTTTCCCGGACCAATCTCTAAGACCAGTTCCCCTTCTTTTAAGTTTAAGGCGGAGACCAATCTCTCGGCAACCTTTTTTGATTTGAGAAATGATTGCCCCAGACTCCTTTTAGCAACGAAATATCCTTTTCCCATTCTCCATTATCACCTCTGCCATCTTATTTTCTTCTAACCCTTTTATCTCGGCAATCGCCTTTAAGATATAGGAGAGATAGGAAGGCTCGTTTCTCTTCCCCCGAAAAGGAACCGGTGCTAAATAAGGGGCATCGGTTTCAATCAAAATCCTCTCTTCGGGTATCTTCTTGATCACTTCCCTAAGTCTTGAGGCATCATAGGTGATAGAGCCGGAAAAAGAGATATAAAATCCCAAATCTAAAATCAATTTTGCCATCTCCCAACTACCGGAAAAACAATGGAAGACCCCATTAAAATAACCAATTTCCTTTAAGACCGCTATCGTTTCCGAGAAGGCGGAACGGGAATGGATGGACATCGGTAAGTTATATTTCTGGGCAACTTTCACCAGGTTCTTAAAGACCTTTATCTGATTTTCCTTTCGGGAATAGTTCTTGTAGAAATCAAGGCCGATCTCACCCAGGCAATAGACCTTTTCTCTCTTAAGAATCTCTTCTATCTTAAATAAATCCCCTTCGGTAAATTCATCAGCAGAATGGGGATGGAAACCAACCCCGGATAGAATTAAAGGAGACCTCTTGGCTAAAGAGATAGTCTTAAAGTTATCCGGGGTATCAGTACCACAAGAAAGGATATATCTTACCCCTGCCTCTTCGGCTCGGACTAAAATAGATTCAACCTCTGAGAGTAAACGAGTATCAGTTAGATGGCAGTGGCTATCAAAAAGAGTAATAAATCCCCTCTTATCCTCCTTTTTATTCCAACCAGACCAAGTCCACCGGTTTGGGCGCCTTAACCGAAAGGAAGATCACCGGCTCCTCACTTATATTCTCAAAGGAATGGGGAATATCCATCGGACCTTTTACCAAATCCCCTTCTTTCGCGATGATCTCCTTTCCCGCCACCTGGAATTTAACCTTTCCCCGAATGACAAAAAAGAGTTCATCGGTTGTCGGATGCTTATGTAATTTAACCTTCTTCCCAACCGGTAGATTATAGATATAAGGGGCAATTACGGAAAAATCGCCAAAGAAAGGGTTGACATCAACCTCTTTGCCGTAGGAGACCTTCTGTCCATAAAAGAGATGGAACTCTTCAAAATTCGGTTCCACCTCAATAAACTTCTCCTTCGGCGCCCCGCAATTCGGACATTTTTCCGGTGGTGCCAACCCTTTATGGATATAGCCGCAGACCGTGCAGCGCCAGAATCGGTTCATTAAAGTCCTCGCAAGAGACCGGTGAAGGTATCGTGGTGTTCTTCTTCGTCTGCTAAAATCTTCTTAAAGAGGTCGCAGGTAACATGGTCGTCTTCTTCGCAAGCGGTTTTAATTATCTCCTTATAGAGTTTTATCGCGCCTTCCTCATCCTTCACATCCTGCTTCAGCATATCCCTTAAGGTTTTGCCGACAAAAATCGGTTCCGGTTTCGTAGTCGGTTCGCCGCCGAGATAGACCAGTCGCTCCGCAATCATCTCCGCATGTTTCATCTCGGTGATGGCAATCTTTTTTAACTCATCTTTCACCGCAAAGCCCGGCACCCCTTCCCAGAGGACATGTTGCCACATATACTGAATGGCAACCTGGAGTTCTCGGGCAATTGCCAGGTTTAAGGAAGTAAGTAGTTTTTTAGAAGCCATAACTCCTCCTGTTTTTTATTTTCAACAAATTCCAATTTCTTTATGTTTTCTTAAAATCTCATCCGCCAATTTTTCCAAAGAAGAAAAATCTCCTTCCTTTGGATAACCCTTAACGAGCACTGGTTCCAGAAACTCAACCTTTAAGTTCCCCAGTGTCTCTTTAATCATCTCTACCATCTTGCCACCCCAACCATAAGAACCAAAAACTCCGGCAAACCGCACCTTCGGCTTTAAGGCATTAGTTAAATAGACCGCATAGAAAACCAAAGGATGGGAACCAGCTAGGACCGTAGGGGAAGCGATAACCAACGTCGCACAATCAACTAATGCCATCGCCAATTCCCCGATATCGGTCACTGTCAGATTGAAAGGCTTGACCGTCAATCCCCGGCGCATCAGAGCGGAAATAAAATAATCAACCAGCGCCTTGGTACTGTAATGCATTGAGACGTAAATTAAAACTACTTCGTTTGCCACTCGCTCGCTAACCCAATCCTTGTAGAGATTAATAATAAAATCGGGCTTGGGATAGACCGGACCGTGACTGGGAGCAATCAGACTGACCTCATATTTTGCCAACTTTTCCAGATGTTTCTTAATCGCACTTCGAAAGGGCATCATAATCTCCGCATAATACCGCTTCGCCGCTTGCGCCACACGTGGCTCATCTTTCACATAAAAATCGCTCGTTGCCAGATGGGAACCAAAGAAATCGCAAGAGAAAAGAACCTTATCTTCCCTTAAATAACTGACAATCGTCTCGGGCCAGTGAACCCAAGGGGTAGAGAGAAACTCCAAAGTCTTCTCTCCCAAAGATAAGGTATCACCATCCTTTACCACTAAAAAACGCTCCTTGGGCACAGAGAGTAAATCAGAGAGCATCTCCTGGCACTTCTCACTCCCCACCACCTTTGCCTCGGGATATAAAGCCAAAATATCGGGAATTACTCCGGAATGGTCCTGTTCCGCATGGTGGGCGATAAGGTAATCAATCTTCTTGATCCCCAATTCTTTCAAATTACCAATTAACTCCTCTCTTTTTCTTGGGTCAACGGTGTCAATCAGGGCAATCTTCTTATCCCTAATCAAATAGGCATTATAACTTGTTCCCTCCGGTAAAGGGATTAACTCATCAAATAGCCTCCTATCCCAATCAATCGCACCCAAGCCGAAAATATTAGGCTTTAACTCCCAAACCATTTAACCTCCCGTATAAGTTGGTGCGGTCTTTGGTGATTTCCCTTTCTTCACCTTATAGTAATAGGCATAGGTCAAAGGTTCTCCTTCCTTAATTATCTCACCTTCAATCACTTTCCCAAGAAAAAGGGTATGGGTTCCGCAGTCAAAACTATTGACCACTTCTGCTTCTAAATAGGCAAGGGTATTTTCCAAAACGATCGGTGCCCCGGTCTTCCCTAATTGATAAGAGACTCCAGAAAACTTATCAACATCCCGGCCGGACTTAAAACCGAACTTACCGATGAAAGGGAAGGGGGTCTCTTGTGCCAAAACCGAGACCGTAAAGACCGAACTCTCCCTAATATACTGGTGGGTCAGGTTCTCCTTATTGATACTCACCGCAATCGTTGGTGGTTGGGCAGTTATCTGAAATACGGTATTGGCAATCTGCCCATTAATCCTTTCCCCTTTCTTAGAACCGATAATATACATCCCGTAACTAATCTGGAAAAGGGCTTGTAAATTCATAAAGAGAATTATAAAAGATTTAAGAAGTTTGTCAACGAAAATTCCCCTATTTTATTCCTTTTTAATCTTATTCTTCCCCAACCAATTGTGAACCGCATCAAGCCCCGCTTTAATAATCAGCACCGAAGGGATTATTTCGTATTCCTCTTTTTCCACTTTGATTGTCCGACACTCCTCCGTTCCGCAAACCTCACAGCAAGAACTTTGCCCAACCTCCCCTTTAAGATAATCTTCTATCGGTCGGTTATTAATCCATAAGCGATTTGACTTAAGGGGATTCTTTTTGAACTCTGCTAAGGAAAGCCCCTCCTTCTTTAAGGAAACTTTAACCCCCAAGGGTATGAGCAATTTTCGGAGAGTGGCGATTGCCTTATTAATCTCCTTCTCCGTCCCTTTACATCTCGGGCAAGTTTTCCCTTTAACGACTAATCTCTGCCATTTAATATTTAAGATTTTCTTCTTCATAGATCTAATTTCAAAAGGGGAAATTCTTTATCATCTTTATATATCCGAAATCCGTTCCTCAAATAAAACTCAACTGGTCCGGAAGGGTTCTCTTCCTTTCCCTTTCGGGCAAAGGCTTCTAATGCCTTCACCTTTCTTTTCTCCAAATCGGCAATTATTCTTTTAAGGATTTCTCTGCCGATTCCCAACCGCCTATACTCCTTTTGGGGAATAAAAAGGCAAGAGAGCAATACCGCATCCTTACTCGGTTTTATTGGATAACTAAACGCCTGGGGTAAAAATTCCGGTGGGGCGTATTGGGCATAGCCTACTGGTTTTTCATTTAGATAGGCAATCATTCCGCAGTTGCCAAAGACCATTCTTGTCTCTCTTAGCCAATTTAACTTCTTTTCTCTCATCTCTTCCTTCTTCTCTTTCTTCGGGTCAAGACATCCTTTAGGAAACTCCCAATAGAGACAATACTGACCACTGAAAGGATGACTAGGCCATTCTGGGCCATTGCTTAAATTCTTTTCCTTAAGTTCGGCAATTTCCAGCGACATCCCTATCTTCATCCACAAAAACAAAAATCCTCAAAAGATATCGCCAAGGAACTATTTGTAGATTACCTTCTCCCTAACAATTGATTCCTTTTCTCCACTCCTAACGATTAATAGATAGACACCAGAAGATAATCCTTCTTCCTTTCCATCCCAGATAACTTTCTCCCCCGATTCTAAATTGAACTCTTTAACCTTTCTTCCTAATGGGTTATAAACAATAACTTCTCCTTTCTCCCTTCCCCACCAAGAGATAGAGAAATAATTACCAACTGTTGGAAAGACCTTAAAAATTTCCCTTCTTTGACCAAAGGCTCCTTCTTCTATCCCCGGAATTTCATCCCTTATCACCAACAATTTGCTTTTCTCGTATACCTTCACATAAAGCCGGTTTAACTCTGGATACCACACCTTAGTATCCAACTCTATATTCTCGCTATATCCTTGGGGATATTCCCAAATTATTTTGTTTGTCCGACAGTCTAAAGCCTTTATTCCAAACAACCCGTAATATAGTTTGTTATTTATCGGATTCCAAAAGAGGCCAACAATTATACTGCTTTCAATCCTTCCTATCACCCGATTACTCTCTAAATCAAAAATCTTTATCGTGTCTTCTGACTCATAAGTGGCGAGGTAAATTCGGTTGTCAATTGTATCCAAGGCAAGGAAAAGACCATGGGCGCCTCGGATGTAACGGATTATGCTATCCTGAAAGCCGTCAATGATGAAGAGACCGCGGAATAGACGAGCGGTATCAACCCTCATCGGTTCTATTCTCCTTGCTTGGAATAAATCGCAAGTCGGCAAACCATCCGAGATATAAATTCTTTCATTCCTTGGGTCATACCCAATATCACCCTGGATATTCTCAAACACCTTTATCACTTGATGAGTAACCCCATCAATAACCCGAGTCCTCCCTCGTTCGCCACCACTAACCCCCATATATACCTTATTTGTCGCAGGACTATAACTAATGCTAAAGGTTCGGTAACCGGTAAAAATCTGGTCAATCACCATATCGGTTGAACAATCTATCACATAAGTATAAGGGTCACCAGTAGGAGCAGGGGGTGGGTAGGCAAAAATTTTATTTAAGCCATCCAAATAGAGAAGTCTCCGAAAAGTGGGGATACCGGTGATTACTGTTAAGAGGCTATCGGTATTCCCATCCAGCACAATTATCGGTCCCCCACCACAAGAGAGATAAACTTTATTCATTCGGGTAGAAACTCCTCCGTAACCAATCCCCCGGGGTCCAACATAATCCCGAAAGTTGGCGTATCCCAAAGAGCGATTTCTCTGCACATCAAATACCGAAACTATGGGAAAGGATGGATCAGTAGCATAAAGTTTTCTTGTTAGGGGGTTAAGTATCAAATCATAGGGACCACCTTGACTCACCCCCAAATAAATCTCTTTTATATGTTCTTGGGATTGGCAATCAATAATTCCTAAAAGTTGGTTCACAAAATATACCTTATCCCGGAGAGGATGGTAGAAACAGGGGCGTCCTACATAAGAATCAGCATTACTGGGAATCCTTATGTAACCAATAATCTGGTTTGTTGCCCCATCAATAATCACCACCGAAGAATCATAATTGACAAAACAATACAGGACATTATGACGGGAGATATACTTTATTGATGTTAAACCCATCTGAAAAGGGATTATATCAACTTGAAGGGTGGTGAGGTCAACAACCTTCACTCGGTCATCGCGCTCCAGCCCACCACACATCAGATATAGTTTATTATTGGTCTGGTTATATTCTACAAGCGCCCCGGCTGGGCACAAATATGGCCCAAGACTAACCTCACCAATTATCTGATTCCTCTCACAGTCAAAAATCAATAGGAAGAACTCGTGGGGATTAGGGAAAGAATCACCGGCTGGGATGTAAATTCTATCACACCTCTCGTTCATAATAATATCCGG
Source organism: candidate division WOR-3 bacterium (assembly GCA_039801905.1). Taxonomy (NCBI): domain Bacteria; kingdom Pseudomonadati; phylum Caldifarciminota; species Caldifarciminota bacterium. The sequence goes on from JBDRVQ010000007.1 coordinate 22,762, forward strand.
GAGGAGGAAGCGAGTTGGAGATATGGAATCTTCAATCCTTCCCGTGGCACCATCCAGAATATAAATTTTATTACGTGAGCTAGCAGTTAAGAAATAGTAAATCTTATTATTGATGGGATTCCATAAGAAAGGGGACCGCTCTAATTTCCACCACCCGCTCCAAATTTTGGTCTTGTATAAAACTTCATGGGTCGCCCCATCAATCACAAAAAAGGTAGTATCTAGTTCCGTCCGACCGATAGAGAGATAGACCTTATTTTCCCTTGGATTAAGGTCGAATGCCGCATAACCCCATGCCTCAAATGGTAATGGTATCTCCCTCACCAATCGCCGAGTAGCGCAGTCAATGATAGCAATAATATTTTTGGGGTGTTGATAAGCCGCATAGAGGCAATTATTGAGCGGATTATAAAAAATCCCCTCGCAGCAGGAGTAACGCCCCCGAACGACTTCAATTGGTGGTAACTTCTCATCACGCCCACAATCCAGAACCAATATCCGGTCACTAATGGTCCCATGGATGTAAAGTCTATCCCGAATGGAATCCCAAACCATCTGAGTGGCGAAATAGAAACCGCTAAAACTATCAGGAATGAATAACTCGGCCTCCCGGTATTGGGAGAATAAAGAAAAGGGGAGGGCAAAGAAGAGAAAATAAAAGAGAAGACCGCTTCTCTTCATCCCTACCCCCTTCCTTTAACGATAAATTGCTATTTTACCGGTCCGAGAGAAACCAGTTGATTTCAGTTTATAGAAATAGAGACCAGAAGGAAAGTTCCGATAATCCCATTTCCCCTCACCAATCACCGAAGTTCGGTATATAACCTCTCCCAGGCTGTTATAAATCTCTAATTGAGAATTGGGGTGGAAGAATTTCACCCACCTCGCCTTTTGGTCGCAAAGGACTAAAAATGATTTTTCCTCCCTTTTGTCAAAGGACGACTGGCCACCGCCAAAACCTTCTCCCTCCGGATAGAAGAAACCAAAGGTATCGGTATTATCGCCAAAAAATGCCCACATCCCTTCCATTAAATATCCGTAATACCTTAATGAACCATAGGCGAGACCAGAACCTAAATAAACCTTTTTTAATGGGTCGCTCGGGCGTGGACTCCAGGTGGTATCTCGTGTGAGATAGTCGTCAAAATCCTTAGTAGCATCTCCGCGAAGATAGTAAAGGGTCTCTACCTCGGTATTAGAAGGAAACCTTTCCGCACCAACCACACCTCGTGCTGCCAGTTGTAGACCAAAACCGGTACGATATCCCCACCGAGGTCTATTGACCCATTTATTATCTGAGATAATATATTCCTTCAAATTCGCTCCGTTCACTGTTGCGCTGACAATAACATACATTGATTTCCGGCCTGGGTCGTATGCCATTTGGGAAGGAGACTGAGATGGACTCCCACTTGGTTTTAACCTTTCCCACCAAGTGATTGGAGTTTGAATGAGTGGGATATAAGGGTAATGATATCGCCAGAATTGGTCGTCAGGATTATCCCGAAGATAGACCGAAACACAAGGATAGTCATTCCAAAATGTGTAGCCACCTGCTTCCAGAGAAACATAGTTGCTTGGATTAATTGGGATATCTTCTAAACGTTTCCAAAACTCACCATCTATATTGTAGACCCAAAACTCCCTATTGTTCTCTCCCTTTATCACAAAGATGAGATTTTGCCAGGAGGCAGGAATTGAGTGGAAAGCAAGGCTCACTCCGGTATTTATCGGACTTCCCGGAAGAGAAGGCAATTCAATCCACCTTGGGAACGGTTGGTTATAAATAATATTGCAGTCCAAGTAATAAAATCGGTTCCTATTGGTCTGCTCGTCGTAGAATAGGGCATAAATCCTTCTGTAAGGATGGATGGCTGTTGACTCAGTGGCAATCATCGCACTTCGGAAGGTTTGGCGATGTGGGGTTGGTTCAAAATAGTACCACTCTCCATAGCCTAAGAGGCTGACTGGGATTAAAAAGAAAAAGATTGTATGTATGTATGTATGTATATTTACTCATAGTATCCTCCTCTTTCCATAAGATAAAATATTATACAGGGAAAATTTTATTTGTCAAGTATCCGGTTTTCATCAAAAATAATCTTAAAGATCGAGCACTTGATTTATTCCCTTAATCCCTTAAAATAAACTATGCGGCAGGTATTGGAACTTCCCCTCCATTACGGTAGCGCCCCTCCCTGGTTATTTGAGCGGATGAAAAGATTAGCCTCCGCCATCTTAGAGGTTATGGTAAGGGAATTCGGTCCTGAGGAAGTGATTAGGCGCCTTGCCGACCCTTTCTGGTTTCAAAGTCTTGGCTGCCTTTTAGGTTTTGATTGGCACTCTTCTGGTTTAACAACCACAGTCTGCGCCGCCTTAAAAGAGGCGGTCAAGGGCAAAGAGAAGGATTTCGGAATTATCATTGCTGGTGGTAAAGGGAAGACTTCCCGCAAGACCCCTGAGGAATTGAGAGGGTATGGAGAAAGGTTTGGCATGAAAGCGGATGAATTAATCTTTGCTTCCAAAATCTCCGCCAAAGTAGATTCTGCTGCTTTGCAAGATGGTTATAACTTATACCACCACACATTCATCTCTACCCTAAAAAATCAATGGGCGGTAATCCAACAGGGGATGAACGAAGAGACAAGAAAGGCGAGGAGATACCATTGGCTAAAAGAAGACCTAAAAGACTTTGTTTGCGAACCCCATAAGGCAATAATCTCCGAGGCGAAGGGTTCTGCTTTGAATATGGTTGCCCAAGAGAGTGAAAACGCAAGAAAGGTTTCAACCTTAATCGCTTGCGACAATCCAGAAAGAACAATTAAGGAATTGAGTAAAATTCTCCAATTACCAGACAGGCATTTCTTAACTAAAGAAGATATTTCACCAAATAGAATAAAGAAGATTTTATTAAAGACCTATAACAATCCCCCGAAGGATTTTCTCCAATTATTAAAGACCGAAGGGGTTGGTCCAAAAACGATTCGCGCCTTAGCCTTAATCTCCGATGTCATTTATGGCGCCAAACCAAGTTATACCGACCCCTTTGTCTATTCCTTTGCCCACGGGGGCAAGGATGGTTATCCCTATCGGATAAAAAAAGAAGATTATGATAAGTCAATCAAAATCTGGGAAAGTGCCATAAAATTAGCCAAATTAGGCAGAGAAGAAAAACTCTTAGCCCTTCGCCGTTTAAGCCGGATGTTTCGTTAAAAAAAACCCCGCCCGAAAAGGGCGGGGTCTACTATTAAGGGAAGACTCACATCTTTATCACCTTTTTGGTGATTTTCTCTTTTCCGCTCTCCCACTGGAATAGATAAATTCCGGAAGGCAAAATTCTTCCTTCTTTTGTTCGCCAGTTCCAAACGAGATTTCCGTCTTTCGGTACCGAAATGGTAGTAATTAACCGACCATCTGTGGTAAAGAGTTTAACCTTATTTACCTCTTTACCGGTGGATGATAACTTAATTCGGATAAACTTACCCGCCGGATTGGGCGAAATCTCTAAGGCGAAAGGTTTCTTCACAATCTTCACCTCTTCTTCCATAATCCCCTTCGTCAGAAGTTCGAGTTGTAAATCAATATAGGCACCATAAGACCAGAATTCGGTTCTATTGCCACCCTTAAAGAGATAGACAATAGAATCAGAAGCGGTAAGGGCAGCTCCGGGTTTAACCTTCCTATTGTAAGGACCTTTCGGTATAGAATCTCTTGTGAGCCAGGTATCACGGATAATCTCATAAGAGAGAAATTCTAAGGAGTTGCCACCAAGGGCTAAATAGAGTTTATCAGAGAAGGCGGTAAGGCAGGCACCGGACCGAACCCGTTTGAAAGCGGGATAACCAACAACCTCTAAGGTCCGCCAGATATTATCCGCTACCACATAGCCATAAAACTCCTGGGTATTTCTTCCCTTCACTCCATAAATAATACCATCCTTTGCCGCCAGAGCCGAGCCGTAGCCAAGTCTTTTGAGATAACCACCAGCTGGAAAATCAGGCTTTGCCTCCCAATTGTCGGTTAAGGGATTATAAGACCAGAACTCAAGGGTATTCTCACCTTTTATCGCAAAGAGATGTTGTGATGTCTGGTCGTAAACTAAACTGGCACCTTTCCCTGGTCCTTTACCACTTGCCCCTTTCGGAATTGTGCAACACTCAACCCAACTCGTCTCGGTCGGGATACTATCGGTGAGGTCAAAGTAGTAGAAGTCCTGCCTTCTTCCTCCCTTAAAGGCATAAATCCTTCGCAAATTGGCATCGTAGGCTAAGGCGCAACCAAATTTTGTCTTGGTCCGACGCTTTAAGTATTTTGAGGAATCGGGCAGGGAAGGCATCATCAGCCAACTATCTTTTCTCGGGTCATATTTCCAGAACTCATTTGTATTATGCCCTTTTAAGGCATAGACATTACCTTCCGCATAAACCAGAGCCCCGGACTTCACCCTTCTCCCGGTATAGCCTCTTGGAATATCCGCTTCCTGTCGCCATTTCCGCAAAGTGAAGACTAAAGAGGCGGTATCATTCCGGAAGTTATAGTCCTCAGTGGAATAGGTAGAGCATCTCAAAAGATAATTCCCGGAGATTAAATTAAAGGAAGGAAAACTAATGGTTAAGGTCTCCCCGGGGAGAAGTTGGGTAGAAAGTGATTCCGCATAGTAGCGTTGTGTTGTATCCAGAGAGAAGATTTGAACTTTTGTCCAGAAGGTATCCGGAAGGGTTCCGAAATTTCCAACCCGCACCTTGGGCACTAAATTCCCAGGATAATCTTCTTTCCGCGGGGAAATAATTTTGGCAATTCCCGCATCCTGGAAGAGCCGATAGAACCTAACCGCCCGACCATTAGTTAATAGATTCCCCGGATATTTATGTCTCCCTTCACCGTAGAGATATTCTAAGGCAACGCCACCGGTCGTATCTTCAATCCCCACTGTGGCGCTCCTCCCTTGGTCATACCTTTTCTCACCGGTTAGGACATCAAGATACTGGAAGGTGATGGTCCCGTTCTCATCTAAGATAACTTCAAAGGAGATACCCGCTTCTGGGTCAGAATAATTTGTTCCTTTTCTCTTCACCCGGTCCCAGATAATTACCACTTTACGCAGTGGCGCTTCACCTATTACCTTATAACCAATCCGACCACCACCAAAATCCCGGCCGATGATTAAATCATCCCAATAGGGATAGATGGCACCGTTCGGGGAAGAAGGACTGGGAATACCGGAATTATTCGGGGCTAAAACCGCACCGGGTAAGAAAGAAAGCCAGCCATCAACTGAGACCCGGAGATAAGTATAGGAAGTGTCATAAAATCTAAAGGGGAAAGGTAAACCACCGGGTAAGTCAACACTTGCCCCATCACCTTCGCTGATTAAGGTGAACATATCGGTTGTGTCAATCCAAGAAAAGACCGGTCCCTCGGTCGTATCGGAATCAATCCAGAAATGGCGATAAATCCCATGGTCGGGACCACCGGTAAAGTAGGCGGGATAAATATAAATTTCTTTCGTTGTGGTATCATTTTCCAAAACCATATCCGCCGGGAGAATTGTCCTCACTCGGATAAAATACCTTCCCGGTGCCGGAGGGATAAATGGACTAAACTCCACCATCTCCCCACTAAAAGTGGGAAGGCTTTCCGAAACTAAAGACTTATTCTCAGACATAATCACATTTCCTAAGACATCATAGACCGTACAGGCAACAACCACTGGGTCGGGTAAGAGGGCAGGATATAAAGTCAGATTCCCATAATTCTCAATCCGGGCGGAGATGGGAAACTCCTTTCCTAAGGGTCTCAAAACCAATTCTCCTCTTGGCTTAAAGACAAAGACCGCCTTAAGGTCGGAATCTGCCAGAACCGGTTCCTGGAAATCAACCGTTGCCCTGATCATCCAATCACCCGGTGTGGTATCTTTATTATAGAGAGAATCCGAGAATAAGAAATAGTAGCGATTCCGGGCAATCGGATTCCGGGCGATATCCCGATAGAGTTGGGGACCAGAAGGATAATCTCGTGCCAAGAGATAAAAGAGATAAAAGCCACCTTCCTTAATCGTTAAGTTTTTATCTCGCAAATCAATCACATTCCAACCCGGGGAAACCCCAAACTCTTCGGATTCGTAAAGGATTGTCCCCGGAGAAGAATCAATCCCGTCATCGGCTAAGATGCGAACCTTAAACCGATTGGGTAAAGTGTCATCTGCCCGGAAATAGAAATGGGCATAGGAAATTTTATAGGGGAAGTATTCCGGGATAAAACGAACCCCAATTCCCTCATCGGCAAAATAGAAGAAAGTGTCCCGCACCGGAACCGAATCGTCATAGAGATAGGTCGCAAGATAATTGACTGTAAAGTTACGGGCAATGGAATCGTTCGTTGGATTCTCATCAACCGTATCTACCAGAGCGGTCCAGAATCTCACCCCGTATTCGCCACCAGTGGTAGCAAATCCCGGAAAAGTAAGTCTCAAAGTCTCAAGTGGCGGCAAAGGGTCAACTGGTAGAATACTTTCTAAGTAGACCTCAGTTCCTAAGGTATCGCCTTCATAAATGCCGCAATAGACCTTAACCATTTGGGAATCTAAACCGAAATTCTTCACTAAGACCTCCGGATAAACCATATCCGGTAATTCTAAGGGTTTTGGTCTTATAATCTCACTAATCCCAACATCATTGGGGAATACCTCATCACCATAAATCATCACATTATCCAGACACCACCAGTAGATTCCCCGGACATCACCTTCAAAGACCCAAGCAAACTTCACATCTTCCTTATAATCTGCCCAATCCAAACGAAATACCTCTACCCCGGGACCGAAAGGTTCTTTATATTCCCGAATTAGATAGGTATCCGGACCAGCAAAACCGATAATCTTTGCCTTGTATCTCGTTGTATCATCGGGTCGGAAATAAGTGGAACACCTTAAAAAGAGGTTAGACATATCAGAAAAATCAAAGGTTGGTGAGATTAGAGAATCCGGGGCATCATCCGAGGTGTAATAGACAATCGCCGCATAGGGCGTAGAATTTGCGGTCCAGGGAGAAGAAGCCCCATCCCTTCTGTGCCAATCCGAAGTTGAGGTATCGCCGGTCCAAGTGATCCGCCAGCCTGGTGGCGGAGAAACGGTTGACCAGGGGATATTGAAATCCTCCCGATACCGACGGTAAACACCAAACTTCTTTCTTTTTCGGTTATTACTCTCGTTTTGGTCAAGACTATAAAGGGTGGAACAAATCCCTCTAAACCAACCCCGCAAAGATAATTCAAGCGGGGCAAACTCTTGAAGGAGCGAATCACCGGCATTAAGACTTATATCCTGAGTATCTAAGTAGATAATAGAATCATAAGAGATACTCCTCACCCGGAAGAGGACGCGGAAATTGGCATCTTCGGTGCCATAATTTTTAATCCAAGCCTGAGGGGTAACAATAGTTCCGGAATCAAGAATTCCGGTCGGTGCCACGATTGACTTCACCCCGACATCATGAAGGGTATAATAAATTCTTAATACCGGTGGTCTTGTGCTCTCTCGGGGACGAAAACGGATATAATCGCCAATTAAAACCTCGCCCACCTCCAGTCGGTTTGGGTTATTTTCCGGTAAGGAAGGGGGAACGACAAAAGTCGGGTCATCCGGGTCCTTTAACTTAAAAGAAACAAATTGATTTCCCACGCTGTGGTCAACCAAGACGATATCCTTCACATCAACCGATTTTGTCCAGTCATTTGCCACCATCCCGAAACCTGAGGTCTGGTCAATCTGATTAGAAGTTGGGATATTCCAGATGTGATGAGCAGAATCGTCTTCGGTCCAGGTCTGGGAATTGACATTCCAGAAGGTAATATCCCCATCCCAAGTCCCAAGAACATTAGTAACATAAACCAAAAGGAAGGCGGAATCAATCAGGCAATTTTCCGGTAGGGGGGAGATATCAAACTTCAAAAAGGCATTTGCCCCTTCCCCACCACCATAGGAGATAATGTGGACATCATCGGTTGGGTTCAATTCTAAAAGGTAAGAAGTATTGCCTTTTATCGGTAAAAAGAGAAAGGCGAAAGATAAAAAGAAAAGAGAAAACTTTTTCCAACTAAAAGAAAAAAGGTTAGCCATTTTTCCTCCTTAAACAACTATGCACTTCGCTATCCATCTTTTTCCAAAAAGCGAATCGCACCAATAATTATAAGATAAAATCCTATTTTGTCAACTTTATTTCACCACAATCAATTTTCGCTCTTCCCTTCTCTTATTATCTTTATCGCGGAGTCGGAGCAAATAGACACCCGCCGGCAATTTTTCCACTCGGAACTCCCCCCTCTCCGTCTCTTCTTTATAAAGAAGTGCGCCGAAGGTATTATAAACTTCCAAAATGACCTTCTCCCCTCTTGGGAGATGGTAATAAACCTTAATCGAACCTTTTGTCGGATTCGGGAAAATCCGAATTATCTCCTTTTGATTTAGAGAGATCGCTTCCGAACTTCCTTCTCTGGAATACCATTCCTCTTTCCCACCAATATACTTCCAGATGGAACTGGTATTATTTCCCTTCAATGCCCAGATCTCTTCTCCTGAGGCGACTAGCGCCCCACCACCTTTAACCCTCTTTCTCTCATCCGCCCTCGGAATTGTCTCCAAACCAACCCAAGAATCTTGGGTTAAATCATACATCCAGAACTCACCGGTATTGCCACCCTTGAAGGCAAAGATTTTATCACCCTTTGCCGTAAGTGCTGCCCCTTCCTTCACTTTCTTCTTCTTATTCACCTGCGGGTGATATAGAGGCATTGGTTTCAGAGTATCCCAGGAATTAGCACTTGGCGAATAGCGATAGAAGTTATTATAGTTATTTCCTAAGAGATAAATCTTTCCCTGATGTGCCAAGAGACAGGAACCGTCCTTAAAGCCTTTACTTCTTGGTGGCGAAGACAATTGCTCCCAATTTCTATTGGCGAGATTGAACCGATAGAACTCTGTGGTATTGGAACCCTTTAAGAGATAAATAAAATCCGAGAGATGGCAAACACCGGTTCCGCCTTTCAGACCCTTCTCCCCCAAAACCGGTGGCAACTCCTGCCAGATTGTCTCCCTTTGGCAATCGTAGCGGAAGAATTCCTTTGTGCCAGAACCCTTAAAGATATAAAGGAAACGCTCCCCATCCGAAGTGATACCACTTCCCTTCTTCACCTTCTTATTAGAATTACCAAGGGGTAGAGAATCTTCATAAATTGCCGAAGCCGAACCCGGAAGATAAGAGTAAAGACTTCTCGTATTATTCCCCTTTAAGATATATAATTTCCCGGCGCATTCGGTCATTCCCCCACCCGATTTTATCCTCTTTCCATCCGGATTAAGTGGCACCTGGCCCACCAAAACCCAACCCTGGGTTGGCACTCTCACCCGGAAGGAGACTATCTGTTTATCATTCAAATGATTCTGGTCAGTGGCAAGAGCGGTTGAGCATTGCCCGGTATATTCTCCAACTTGGGCATTCCATTCGTCAAATAAAACATCCCTTGCCTCATTGGGATAAATATCTGAGACATAGGAGGAATCATAATAGACCAACTCCTTCCCGGAATAAATCTTAAAATAGGTAAAGAAACTCTCCGGATAATGACCATAATTATAGACCTTTGCCTTTGGTCTTATTGGACCTGGAGAAATCTCGCCCCTCGGTCGGCTAATCTCCAAGACCCCAACATCATAAACCTGCGCCTCAACCAGAAAGATTCTCCCCTTAGCATCATTTTCCGGATTATTATCCCCAAAAAGGGCGGTGGAACATTTCGCCTGATAGAGAATTGGTCCGGTCGCATACCATTCGGAAAACTCCACCTCTAAGGTAGAATCCGGGAGAAGGGAGACCAATTGGGAATCAGAATAGACAAGATTACCAAGATGGATATTAATCGTGAAATAAACCCAAAACTCTTCTTGCGTCTCGCCGTAATTCTTGACCAAAGCCTTCGGTCGCAAAGGTCCTTGGGACTCGTAGACATAAGGTCTAATGATTGATTCCACACCAACATCTTTCACTAAACGGAGCACTTCTACGGAATCGGTCTTCTTATCATTTCCCCTTATCATATCCCGAGCCAGTTCCGTAGAACAAGAGACCGAATGAGCCCCAACTTCCCTTGCCTCCCAATTCGGAAAGAAAATCTCTTGGTAAGTTCCAGGTAAATGACCAGAGACCGAAGCGCTTTCGTTATAGAAATTACCAATCTTCAACCGAATTGAGTAATTTTCACTCCGGTTCCCATAATTATAAACCGAACATCGGGGCGTCACCACAACTCCGGAATCAATCTCTCCGGTTGGGGCAATAATCTTACTCACCCCAACATCCGAGACATAGACCATTAGAGAACCGGTGAGCCGGTTATTGGTTGGATTCAGATCGTAGGTGAATTCTGTTGAGCAACTAACTGGGTGATTTCCCCTGGGCAAATTACTGATTGAAGGAAAGGTAAGATATAATTTTTCTTGTGGATTATGGCTATTGACAATTCCCACCTGATTATAGAAATCACCAATTTTTAATCGGACCAAATAGGGACCTTCGGAAGTTGTGCCAAAATTATAAACGGTGCAGGCCGGAGTAAGAGAAGTTCCGGAGTCAATCTCTGGTGGGAGAACAAGAGAAAGAACACCAACATCCCGCACCCGAACCGAAAAAGAACCGGTCTTCTTATCATTTGTCCAATTCATATCCGTAGATAGTTCCGTAGAGCAGGAGACCGGATAACTTCCCCTTTGCCAATTGGCATTGGTTTGGGGAAAGGTGACATAAACCAACTGATTCGGACTATGGGAAGAGACATTAGCGGTTTGGTTATAGAAATTACCAATCTTCATCCGGACATTATAACTCACCGTATTTGTCCCATAATTAAAGACCGAGCAGGCAGGAGTGAAAACAGTTCCCGAATCAATAGTTCCTGCGGGTGCCACAATCTTTGTCACCCCAACATCATAAGGCAGAGAATAGTCAACAATCAGTTGAGGAGAATAAGGGGAATAAGTGTGATGGGCAAAACCAATCTCCCAAGTCAAAACCCCACTCGTCGGACCAGTGCCGCTATAACCAATCGCAAACCAATTGTCGCTTAAATGGTTCTGAAGGTCGGTCCGTGCCTGGGTACTAAGAGTTGCGGTATTCCAACCAGAAACCGTTGGCGTATACCCCCCATACAAAGGTCCGCTTCCGGCATCATTGTAAAGGGTGAGGGCATCCGCGGAACCAGAAGGGCGATTGGTCATCTGGTAAAGGTTAACATTTGGATAACTTCCTGTAATTTCCGTCCGGTAGGTGCGGCAGATAACATTATTAATTATCGCCCCATCAGGAATGGAACTGATATCCCACTCTACCCAACCCCGCTCTAATTCATAAGCGTCGGGATAATATTCTCCCCAATAGCCGCAGAAAAAGGCATTACGTACCGGTGTCGTCCATTTTATTGCTTGGTAAAGACTTCCCCAAAGGTAAGCTAGTTCCGAGAAACCACTAAAATTTGGTAAAAGGGTATCAGCTTCAGAGAGAAAACTTGGCTCGGCTTCAATCACTGCCCTGATTGTCCCATCGCCATTAGCATAATGCCGGGCATTGGCAGTTCTTATAATCTCCGTCCCTTTTGGTAAGTAGCCAGGATTAATTCCAGCAAAAACGAGACCAAAGAAAAAACTTAAAACTATTAACCTCTTCATAAATCCTCCAAACTAACCATTTATCTCTCCAATTATCTATTATACTAAAAAAAAGAAAAAAGTCAAGGATTTTTATAAAATGGAGTCAATCCGTAAGGGTTTTATTAAAACGGCTTCACAAAAGCCGAAGTCCTAAGTCCAAATTTTTACAAAATTCTTAGGAATTAACTCCTAATCTTTCTCCCCCCATTACGAGACCTTTCACGGGAAGGAAAAGGAGAGAAGAGGTCAGCCTCTAAAACAGCCATTTGAAGAAACCTTTCTCCCGAGAAGGAATTGGGAAGGAGACTATGAGAGGAACCAGGGAAGAGACTGGGGAAAGAAGCCCTATGAAAAATGGGGGGAAAATTAGAGAAGAAAATGCCCTTTTCTACCCCCAAGGGATGCCGTAGGGGGAACTGACCCCTATCTTTTTGGCAAAATACCTATAAGTTATTAAAAATCAATAACTTAAAAGATTTTAGACCCCGTAAAAAAGTTATCTCATCAGATAATTTTTTCTCAAAAAATTTCCTTCGCCAAAATCTTTTGCCGGGCGAATAAAAGAGGTTTTTGGAGGCAAAGGGTTGACTTGGAAGGGATATTTAGTAAAATGGAGAATGATTTCTTTTCAGGATGTAACGAAGGTCTATAGCAATTCCTGGGTGGCATTAAGGGATATTAATCTCCAAATCAATAAAGGGGAGTTCGTGTTCATCCAGGGTCCAACCGGAGCGGGAAAGACAACCATCCTCAAACTCATCTATCGGGAAGAACTACCAACCAGAGGGGAAGTCATGATCCAAAACCGAAAATTGAGAGAACTTTCCCCAAAGGAAATCCCCCACCTGAGACGCCATATCGGTATCGTCTTCCAGGATTTCAAATTGCTCTCCGACCGAACAGTTTACGAAAACTTAGAATTTGCCTTAGCGGCAATTAATTTCCCCAGGACGAGAATGGAGGAGGTAATTATTAAAACCCTCACCCAGTTGGGCATTGGAAATAAGATAGAAAATTATCCCCACCAACTCTCGGGTGGCGAACAGCAGAAGGTGGCGATTGCCCGGGCATTAGCCAAAGACCCCGAGATAATTTTAGCCGATGAGCCAACCGGTAATATTGACCCGGAATCAGCCGAAGAGATTATTAAAATCTTCTTAGAACTAGCCAATCAGGGAAAGACGGTAATTATGGCAACCCATAATACCGAATGGCCCAAGGTCTTAAAGAAGAGAACCGTAAAGTTAGTGGCTGGAAGAATCGTTGAAGATTTGATCCCCGGTTAAAATGGCTTTCCAATTTATTTGGAAAGAGACCTTACGGACAATAAAAACCTCCCGGCTCAACTTCTTCCTCTCGGCAATCGTCCAGGCCCTCTGCCTCCTTGTCTTTTTAATCTTCTTCCTCATCACCCTCAACCTCCTCTCTTTAGTCCGAAAGACCTACAACCGGATAGAGATTTACGCCTTCTTGGAAGATAACACTTCCTATCCAGAAGTGGCGGATAAGGTGTTCTTAATCGCCGGTGTGAAAGAGGTGCGTTATGTGTCAAAGGAGGAGGCACTTGAGGAATTGAAAGAGGACTTGGGGGATGAGGCCGGTATCTTATCCGGTTTGGAGAAAAACCCCCTCCCCAATTCCATCCGGATTAAATTGGAACAGACCTACCACTCCCGCCAAGCCTTAAAAGAGATAGAAGAGAAACTCTCCCGCATCCCCGGGATTAGGGAAGTCTGGTCGGGAAAAGAAGTTCTGGGGAAACTGGAAAGGTTCTTGCGCATCACTCTCATTTCCGACTTTGCCCTCTTAATCATCATTGGCATCGCTGTGATATTCATCATCTTCCAAAATATTGAAGCCACCTATCTCCAGCGCCGGCGGGAGGTTGAGATAATGCGGTTAGTGGGAGCGAGCGCCTCTTTAGTCTCGGCACCATTTTACTGTCAAGGTTTTCTCCAGGGGACATTGGGTGGTCTATTTGCCTTTCTCGCTCTTGCCCTTTTGGCTTACCTCCTCTCTTCTAATCTTTCCCTCTCTTTCTCTTTCCCTCTCTTACCGCTTCTCCTCCTCTCGCTCTTCCTCGGCGCCTTCTTGGGTATTGCCGGCTCTTATACCGCCCTCTCTCGGATGGGAGAAACCAGTAAGTGATATGAAATCTCTAACCTTCCTCTTTTTCTCCTTTTGGTTGATTACTGCTTTTTCCCAGGAGGTTGAGGAGTTTGAAAAAAAGAAGAGGGAATTGGAAGAGACGAAGCGAAAATTAGCCGAGATTGAAGGGAAGATCAAAACTTTGGAGAAGGAAGAGAAGAGTGTCTTAAAAAGAATTGAAGCGGTAGACGAAAAAATTTCGGTCACCCGAAAATATCTCCAGCAACTATCCAGTTTAATCAACTTAAAGGAAAAGGAGATTGCCGGGGTGAAAAGGGAAATCGTTCTCACGCAGAGGAAAATTAAGCAAAGCAAGGAAAATCTTTCTCAGCTCCTCTTTCTCTTCTATAAGATCAACCGCTTCCTCCCCTTAGAATTTTATCTGGAAGGAAAAAGTCTTCCGGCGATTTACCGGAAGGTAATCAACTTAAAATATCTGGGACGGGAGGGGAAGAGAAGTATTGAAGAACTCTCCCAATTAAAAAAGGAACTGGAGGTAAAAGAGAAGAAATTGCTCACCGCCCATCAGGAGTTGGCAAAGATGAAACAAGAAAAAGTGGCGGAGGAAAACTCCTTGAAAGGGACCAAAGAATTAGAGAAAAAGATTCTCTCCCGGGTGCGGATGGAGAAGGAGAAACAGGCGAGGATGGAAAAGGACTTGAAAGAGGCAAAAGCCCGATTAGAAAAAATAATTGCCGAATTGGAAAAACGCCGCCAGGCACGCCGTTTAGCCCCGGGCGCTCACTATTTAGAAATTATGAAAGGGAACCTCCCCTGGCCGGTAAAAGGAAGGGTAGTCTCTTACTTCGGCAGCCAATTACATCCCAAATATAAGACCCGGACCAAAAATACCGGGATTGATATTGAATGTGCGGTCGGCTCTCCGGTAAAGGTAATCGCCAAGGGACGGGTGGTTTATGCGGAACGATTTATGGGTTATGGGAATATGGTAATTGTTGACCATCGGGAAGGTTATTACACAATCTATTCTGACCTTTCCGAAATTCTGGTGACGGTTGGTCAGGAATTAGAAGGGGGCAATGTTTTAGGGAAGGCGAGCGAAAACCTCCATTTTGAAATTAGAAGGGAAGGAAAACCGGTTGACCCTTTGGAATGGTTAGGGAAATGAGATGGTCTTTGAAAATCTCTTAGGGAGTGAGAAGGTCTTTGCCCAGTTGAGAAGGTTGGGGGCAAAACCGTCTTTTCCTCCCCTCCTCTTCTGGGGAAGACCGGGGATTGGCAAGAGAACGACCGCCCTCTTATTCGCCCGGAGTTTAATCTGCGAAGAAGGGGGATGTGGCAAGTGTCGTTCTTGTCAAGAATTCAACCGCCTGGGCCATCCCGACCTCTTTTTAATTTTTCCCGCGCCCCCAAAAGGGAATGAGGACGAAAAATACCAAGAGACGATTCAACTTCTGAGGCGGCGTTATTCCCTTTACGAGAAAAGACCTAATCTCCCCCGAAACTATCTCATCCATTTAGAGGAGATTCATAATCTTTCGGCGGAGATGCGCTTTCCACCCCGGCGGGCAAAAAGGAGGGTGGTCTTGATAATTGATGCGGAGCGGTTGACTCAAGAAGCCGCCAACGCCTTACTCAAAACCTTAGAAGAGCCCCAACCGGCAACCCGCTTCATCCTCCTCACATCCCGTTTCTCCCTCCTACCCGCCACCATCCGTTCCCGCTGCCTCAGTATCTATTTCCCTCCTCTTTCCGACGAACTGATTGCTCGTCACTTATTGGAGATGGGTTACGAGGAGATTTTTGTCAAGAGGGCATTAGCCTTCGCCTACGGCAGCCTGCGCCGGGCTTTAGATTTTTTAGCCAACCCCTTCCCCATCCCCGAAGAGATTCTTGACCTTGCCCTCGCGCCCTCCCTTCCTGCTCTCTTAACCCTGATTGATGAAATTCGCCTTACCAACTGGGAAGAGACGGTCCAGAATCTCATCTTACTCTTCCATTCCCAACTATTAAAAAAGATTGGGCTGAAAGACTACGAAATCTACTATCCCGAGGGTTTCACAACGGAAGAATTACTCACCCGGATTGAAGCCCTCTTAAAACTGCAACCCGATTTGGAATATAACCTCAACCGACGCCTCTTTCTCTTTTCCTTCCTCAGTCTCCTTTTGAAAAAGAAGCGGGAGACGAATGAGAGGTGAAGAAGGCTCTCCTCGTCAACCCCTGGATTTATGACTTCAAGGCATTTGACTTCTTCCTGAAACCCCTCGGCCTTTTATACCTCGCTTCCTATTTAAGAAAGTTTAATTTCCAAATCTCCTTCCTTGATTGTCTTGACCGTTACCATCCCTTCCTTTCCGAAGGGAAAAAGCCGAAGGTTGATAGTTTTGGGCGAGGGAAATTTATCTCCCGTTTTATTCCGAAGCCTGTAATCTATCAAAACATCCCCCGGCGGTATAAAAGGTATGGGTTGCCGATTGAAGATTTGGAACGCACCCTTAACGAGATAGAGAGACCCGACTACATATTCCTCACCTCCATTATGACCTACTGGTATCCCGGGGTGATTGCTACCATTACCCTGCTGCGAAAGTATTTTCCCAAGACGCCCATCATCCTGGGTGGGATTTATGCCACCCTCTGCTTCTCCCACGCCCAAAAATTTTCCGGTGCCAACTTGGTAATTTCCGGTCCTTTTGAAACCGAACTCTATAAGTATCTCCCCGGACTGAAACCGATTCCCTTCTCAGAACTCCCTTTCCCCGCCTACGACCTATATAAAAAACTTGACTATGTCTCAATCTTAACCTCGCGGGGTTGTCCCTTCCGCTGCACCTATTGTGCGGTGCCGAGATTATTCCCCGAATTCCAATTTCGGAAAAAAGAGGAAGTGATCGCCGAGATTGATTACTACCGGGAATTGGGAATAAAAAATATCGCCTTCACCGATGATGCCTTATTATGTCATCCTGAGATAAAGACCCTCTTAAAAGAGTTAGCAAAGAAAAATTGGCCAATAAACTTCCACACCCCAAATGGCCTCCATCCCCGATTCCTTGACCGAGAGATTGCCCATCTCCTCTTTTCCGCCAACTTTAAGACCGTTTATCTCAGTTTAGAAACCGCTTCCCCTTCTTTACAGAAGAGAACCGGAGATAAGGTGAGAACCGAAGAATTTATCCGGGCAGTCCAATTTTTGCGAGAGGCAGGTTTTGACAAAGAGATTCATACCTATCTTATCTTCGGTTTGCCCGAGCAGACCCTTTCCGATATTAAAGAGAGCATTGACCTTGTCCTCTCCTTAGGGATTAAATGCCATCTGGCGGAATTTTCACCCATCCCCGGAACAGAAGAGTATAAAAAAATTGGTTTTGATGAAAAGACCGATCCCTTATATCACAATAACACTGCCCTTTTTTATCTCACAAAAAAGGAAGAATTCTTAAAGATGAAAACCTACCTCCAACAAAGAGACCGCTCAATCTCTTCTTAGGATTTTATATATTAAAGAAAAACGCCCCCGGAAAATCCGGGGGCGTCTCCTCTTAATTTTCCCCCAAGCCCCGCTCAATAGGGGTTCTCACCCCTCTTGCGGGAAAAAGCCCCGTGGTTTTTTCCCTGTCACCCCGTTGGGGGAAAATTGGCTACTTCACCACGATTAACTTCCTATCTTCCTTGTAGCCCTTGGACTCAAACCGTAAGAGATAGATTCCCACCGGTAGTCTCTTGATTGTAAACTCACCCTTATCGCTTCTCGCAAGATAAACCAGACTTCCTAAGGTATTATAGATTTTGAGAGTGGCAACTTCTTTCTTCGGCAGGTTGTAATAAACCTTGGCCAAACCCTTGGTCGGATTGGGCACAATCCGAATACCAAGTTCCTTACCAGTCAGATATTCCATCGTCGCGGTATTCGGTAAGGTAGCAGCCAATGGCAGATATTCACCGGTATACTTCCAGATGGAAGTTGTATTATTTCCTTTCAGAGCATAGATTGTACCATCGGTCCAGAGGCAAAGTCCACCACCACCCTTCACATACTTCTTATCCGGCATCTTCGGTATCGTATCCAAACCAACCCAACCTCCAGGCGGTGTCAAGCCCCAGAACTCCTTCGTATTATTCCCCTTGAAGGCATAAATCTTTCCTTCCTTCACAACCATTGAGGCACCTTCGCCAACCTTCTTCTTCTTATTCCACATCGGATGAGTGAAAGGCATTCCAGAATCAGATGTCCAGGTCTTATTCGGGATGTCATACTTGTAGAACTCATTATACTTACCCCTTAAAGCATAGAGCGTATTCTCATCATAGGCAACTAAGCAAGAACCATCACCATAACCCTTATCTCCCGGAGCAGATGGTAAAGTCTCAATCCAAGTGTTATTGGCGCAGTCAAAGGCATAGAACTCATTGGTCTTGGAACCCTTTAAGAGATAGACAAAACCATTAACATAAGCCATTCCCGTGCCACCTTTCAGAGCCTTGCCACCACCAGTCGGAATATCCGGTAAGGCGACCCAACCGGATTCACCCTGGGTATCATACTTCCAGAATTGTAAGGTATTGGTACCAGAAGCGAAATAGAGCCATCTTGTGCCATCATAGACCATACCGGTTCCCTTCTTGACACCCTTCTTTCCCGTAACTGGGACGGAATCAAGTGGTGTTGGGGCAGTTTCCGGAACGAAGGCATAGAAGTCTTTCGTATTATTTCCCTTGACGATATAGATCTTATCGCCACCGTAAACAATCAGACCACCGCTCTTTATCTTCTTGCCCGAAGGTGTAAGTGGCACTTCCACTGATAGTTTCTCCCAGGCACCCGGTGGCGGTGGTGGGGTACCAACGGTCACATCCCGTTTCATCGTATCATTCGCTGGGTTCATATCCAGGGAGTAGACTGTAAAGGCGGAGAGGTGATAGACGCCTTCGGTGGCAATCCATGGTGTGAGAACAACGGAGAGAACTTCTTCAGGATTGATCATGCTATACTCACGGAAGTCGTTATAGACCTCATTACCGAGGTTATCGTTAATTATCACTTGGGCGCGGATATTGTAGGCTGGGACATTGCCGAGGTTAGAAATCTTAATATTCACCGGTATCGCAGCAGCGGGTGGTTCAACCGCATTCGGCCGGACAATTTCTACAACCGTCAGGTCGCGGAACCGGATAAAGGTAGAACCAGTCTGGCCATCGTTATCCGGATTCATATCGTTCGCGAGTTCGGTCCAGGCATTCAGTTGATATTCACCGGGTTCGGTTGGTGTCCATTCCTCAAAGGTCACATTTTGGGAAGAGTTGCCCTCCATCGTCAATTCCGCGGTATCGGCATAGACAACCGCTTTGCCATTGCTAATCTGGAAGATCACATTAAAGGTCCTGTCAAAGTAGCCATAGTTCCAGACTGTTGCCTGCGGTTGAACTGATGTGCCAAAGTCAACTGTATCACCAGGAGCAAGAATCGCGCTGACACCGGCATCAATACCCGGGACAGCAAAGACCAGACGCATCATCCAATCATGACCAGTCCAGAGGTTCCAAGTTCCCGGTGGCGGAGTCATGGACCAGTAAGAACGACTATTGGGAGCGCTGGCATCAGCCGAGACATAAGGACCGGAAGAAGAGCCGGTTGGCCAGTGGACCACTAAAAAGACATCATTGGGATTACCGGAAACCGCAACATCGCCAAAGTCAACAGTTTTCCAATCGGTTGTCGGAATTACGGTCGTTGCCGTTGGCTGGTTGGGAACCGAAACAATTGGCGAAGAGAGTCTTGGGATATTAGCGGATTCGGGATAGACGCCACAGTCCGCGAAGGAAAGGGGCACAGTGGAAGCGGAGATATTGAAACGACCCCTTCTGATTAGATAATTGGCAGCCGGTGGGGTAATCTTTACCGCAAACCGGTCATCGGGACCAGAAGGATACTGAACCCAGTAGTAGGCTTCTGGCACTCCATCATCATAGCCAACTTCAATCTCTGCCCAGTTGGAGAAACTATGGCTCATCACCTTGGCATCATTCTCGGGTTTCTCATCCCCTGCCAGTAAGGTGCGCATCGTATCAAGATAGACCCCTTCGCTCGGTGTGAATTCTGGAAATTCCACTTCCCGTTCTTCCCCACTTATTAGGTCATAGATAATAACGGTCTCGTTGTAAACCTCAACCCCAGTGTTATCCCGGATGACGCACTGAACATCAACTTGGGGTTGGTCATTGACACCATAATTCTTAACCTTAGCCTTCGGAATTACTGGTTCTGGGGGCCAGTTCGCAGGTGGACTAACAATCTCTGAGACACCAACATCATTCGCTGGGACCCAGACCTTCACATCATCCAGATAGTATCCCTCATAGTTGACTGAGGCATCGGATAAAAATCTCCACATAAACCGCATCTTATCCGAAGTGGGGAGAGTCTGGGAGAAAGCCTGCCAGGCACTAAGATAGTTCCCTTCGCATTTCATCAATCTCGTCCAAGTGGGGTTGGGATTATCAAAGTCCGCTTCGGTCGTATAGTAGATGATGACCGAATCATAACTGGCTTCAAGATACCAGCGGTGATAGAATTCAAAGAAGCATTCCGACATAGCGGACATATCAACAATTGGTGATAAGAGGATGTCATTAGAATTGTTTTCATAATAAGTTGCCCCATCCGCGGTATTCCGGCAACTATAGGTTCCGGTGTGGGCGTAGTTATCGGATTGGGACCAGGTATAACCGCCATTGATATTCTGGACGACCCAACCAGTCGGTGGGAAACTCCCTTCAAAACTCTCATCAATCCCGGTCACAACATAAGTGGCACCTTCAACCCGGGTTAAGGTATCATTTGCCCGGTTCTGGTCCGTAGAAAGGTCGGTGAAGAACTTTAAGGTATAAGTGCCAGCGGATGGTGGGGTCCAGGCAAAGAAGGTATCAAGATAAGTCCCAGAATTGAGCGAAGGAATGGTGATTGTCTGTTCCACTGTCCCATTGACCATTAACTTCACTGGGATATCGGTCTCATCATTTTCACCAGAGTTTACCACCCTAAACCAGAACTCATCTTCATCACCGGCGACCACTGGATAATTTACAACATTGTAAGGGGTAGTGGCACTAACATCGTGGGCAACTGGAAAGCCAAGTCGGATATTGGGCCGGTTATAGGAAGTAGATAAGGACGTTGGCTGGGAATAATCAGAATAACCCCTCCTCACCCGATAATTTGGAGAAGTTGAGTGGTAATACCAGTAGGGATAAGGAGAAGTCCAGGCTTCATAACCTTTAACGATCAGGATGATGAGGTTTTGAGTATTAGAATAAGCGAAAGGAGTTGTAAAGGTGACATATTGCCAGCCGGTCTGGGTATTGGGCCAACTTCCCTGCCAGACCAAGACCCAGGGTGAAGGTGGCGGAATCGTTACAATACCAGAAGTTAAGGTTGTAGCGGTTGTCTCGCGCATATAGATTGAGACATTCTGAATCGTAATTCCACCGGTGGAATAGTTATTAAATCCCATCGCGACGATATTCCCGGCGGTATTAATCTCGGTCTGAAGGTAGATTCCCTGCCAGGTGGAATAGTTAAAGAACCGATACATTGGCCAGCCTTCATAAGAAGTTCCGGTGCCGATCTCAATCCACATCTGGTCGGTTGGTGGCGCAATCGGTTCTTCCCCGGGCTTATTGCCAATCTCTACCCAGTTCATCTCTTCGGGTTTCGCCTTCTTCGCCGGTTCCGGATTGAGGACGGACTGCGCGGGCACGCTCGCCAGGATAAAGCCGAATGCTCCCAAAAGGAGCATTAAGAGAGCGAGTCTCTTAAACATAATTACCTCCTCGTGGCGGGATAAATTTTCGCTTTCTTTCCCCGCCCAAAAGAAAGCGTTGGGGTAAAAAATCTAACCAGTAGACCAAGACCCCAAAACTGGTCTCTGGGGCAGAAAAGAAGATGGGCTTCTCTCTTCTCTTTCCCATTTCCCTTTCCGCCATCTTCTTCATCTTACCTTTCCACCAAGTTTAACCTTGGCTTATTTATTATAACAACCTTTTTTAGAAAGTCAAGCATTTTTTTCCGGTCCTATAATTTATTATAATAAATAAAGGGGAAAAGTCAAGGGTCAATTTAACCTTCCTTCTGCTCATCATCTCTCTCATCTTATCCCTTCACCAAATCACTTTATTTATTATAACAACCTTTTTTAGAAAGTCAAGCTTTTTTTCCGGTCCTTAGGTTTTTATTTTCTTCTTTACCTTCTCTCTCTTTTCTCAAAACGAAATTGTATCTTATTTATTAATAGGTCTTATATTAATAATTCTTATATCTACCCTAAAATTTATCTCCACGCCTTGTCTGAGAATGCCGGGCGTAATTTTTCAGATGTATCGCCCAAGATACTATGTTGTATCACTAAGAATACAGGGTTGTATCAGAAAAGATACAAGATTTTTAAGGTTATCCCCCATACCGCCTTCCCGACCCCATTTGATTCGGACTAAAAGGGAAAAATCGGCAACGGAAAATAGGAAGGAAGAAAGGTCCCGTCTCTTTTGGGGAATTGGGAGAAAGGAAAAAGGGGAGAGAAGAAAGAAAGAAGATAGGGAAAGGATTTCCCGTCTCCCGCCTAACAAAAAGTGAAGCCTTCTTCCGAAAGATAGGGGAAGGAAGATAAGGCTTGATTTTTTAGGAAAAAGTAATAGAATCCCTTATGCGCTTAAAATTTAGGAGGAAAGAATGAGTATTCTCTTTCTCATCTTTTTATTAGAAATTTTAAGACCCATCCCCTATTATGACCCAGAGGGGAGACTCCCTTCCCATTTTGAAGATTATCAATCTTCTATTAGTGAACCCTATAACGAAGTCGTCCTCTACAGCGCGCCCAAGGAGTTAATCCGTAAGGATTCTATAAAAGTCTTACAACTTAACTCCCTGGCGATTATTTTTATCAACTCCGGATTGTATCCGGAAATCCAAAGCGAACTACAAGTTTATCTCCAAGACTTACAAAACGAAGGCTACCGGCCAAAGGTTATTTTAATCACGGGTGGTCGGGCACAAAATTTACGCCAAACCCTTCAAGCCCATCGCGACTCCGGCTTGGTGGGAAGTGTAATGATTGGTAGTCTACCGGTCGCCTGGTGGGAAGATAGTAACTCCGGAGAAGATTACCCGATTGACCTCTTCTTTTCTGACTTAGATGGGGTATTTGCCGATAATGATGGTGATGGTAAATACGATTCCCATACCGGAAGTGCGGCACCCGATATCTGGGTGGGAAGAATTCATCCCGGTTCTTTAACTTATGATGGGGAAGCCAATCTGGTAAAAAGTTATCTGCAAAGGAATCACCTCTACCGCACCGGTCAACTACCAGTTCCTTCCCGCGGCTTAGTTTATAACGAAGTGACCTGGTATCCCAATAACCACGGAATGAATTATCTCTATTCCGATATCACAATGTTCAATGATGAGAATACAACAACCGCCTATCATTATAAGAATCAACTGCGGCTCGGTTATGAGTTTGTCCATCTCATCGCCCATTCTTCTCCCTGGGCTCATACCTTCTTTTTAGCCAATGACCAATTTGGTGGTGGTTCGGTCTTCAATTTTGAAATTCCCGCTTTAGCCCCCAATGCCTGTTTTTATTTCTTAAACGCCTGTATGTGTACCCGTTTCTTAGAGAAGGATAATTTAGGCAACTGGTACCTCTTTGCCCAACCCTGGGGTTTAGTGGTAATGGGGTCAACCCAACTGATGTACGGGATTAGTGACCTCTCAACTATCTATCGGGCATTGGGTAGAGATTCTTCTTTTGGTGATGCCTTCCTCAAATGGCACCGCTCAACCTACTCTTCCTTTCGGGGAACCGGGATTTTAGGCGACCCGACCTTAAAGGTAAATCGGAAGAAAGAACCTCTCGTCCAAGTAAACCCGCCATCTTACAGAAAAGGGGAAATCTTAAACTGGACCGAATATGTGGTTGATACCGTCCCCTTCGTTAATGGCAATCCGGCAATCGGCTACTCTCAGGGAAGAATCAGGATTGTCTTTGACTCCGGTCGGATTGTCCGTTCTGACAATTACTTCTCCTCTTTTGATGGCAGCCGTTTCACCCGTCCGGAATCAATCGCCTGGCACGAATACTATGACTTCTTTCCCGCCTGTGCCACTGACCGGACCGGCCGCTTTTGGGTTGTCTGGCAGAGTTTCCGGGACTATAATAGTGGCTATGACCATTTCCAGTTATTCAGTTGCTATTATCACAATGGCAGTTGGTCAGGTGTCAGTCGGGTTGGACCACTGGCTGGTCATCACGATGTCCAGCCCGCCTTAGCCAGTGCCGGCGATACAATTTGGTGTGCCTTCAAATCCTGGCGGGCAGGTCAGGGTGATATCTGGTTATCCTATGAAGTAGGTGGCAGTAATTGGTCAAACCCGGCCCGATTGACTACCGACTCCTTAGACCAAATTGACCCAACCATCACCGTTGACCGGAATAATTACCCCTGGATATTCTGGACTTCCCAAAGGAATGGTAAATGGTGCCTCCAAGGGAGAAGATACGAGCCCGGCTCCCCAATCTTTAATCTTGACACCATTGGTAATAACTCTTCACCCAAGGCGATAACTGATAACTCAGGAAGGATCTGGGTCATCTGGCACAAGTTTCTCAATAACCAGGCGGATATCTATTACTCTTATTACGATGGCACCAATTGGCTTTCACCGCAACCGGTTACCAATACACCCTTTAACGAAATCCTACCGGATATTACCCCAACTCCTGATGGCCGAGTTTGGGCAACCTGGCAGGGAGATAATAATGGCTACTGGGATATCTATATTTCTTATTATCAGGATGGTTGGTCTTATCCCCAACCGATAACCAATGACCCAGCGAATGATTACGACCCGGTCATCACCACTGATGCCTCTGGTAATATCTGGGTTGCCTGGGCATCGGACCGAAGGAATTATTGGCATATCTATGCCGCGGTCAGCCCCCCAACCGGTATCGCTTCCAAAAAAGAGGATAACTTCCCAATCCAAATTTTACCCAACCCCTTTTCCCAAAAGGGAAGATTTTCTCTCCCCAAAGGTTTCGTCTTAGAGATTTATTCACCCACCGGTCAAAGAGTAGCCACCCTCTCTCAAAAGGAGATAGGCAATCTGCCAAGTGGTGTCTATTTGGTAAAAATTAAAGGGAAAAATTATCTAAAAGCCCAAAAGATTGTCGTGGTTGATTAAGTGAAGCCGAAAAAGAAACCTCCCCAACCAAAACCAAAAAAATTAAGTGAAAAGAAAAAGATTTATCTTATCCTTTTTGCCATCGCCTTTATCGCTTCCCTCTCCTTTGTTGCCCGGGGTTATCCCACCGCCGGTGATGTCTGGCCCCACTTGGCTCGGGTGAAGATGGTCCAAGAATGGCTAAAAACCGGTAGTTTTCCTTTCTTCTCTTTCTTCTTCTATTCCGGTTATCCGGCACTGAGATTTTATAGTCCCCTCTTCTTTCTCCTGGCTGGGGTCTTATCCCTTATCTTTGGTATCTTTTGGGCAACAAAAATCTCTCTCTTTCTCACCAATATCCTCTCCGGTTTTGCCTTCTTCCTCTTCTTAAAAGAGATAAAAAAGGATATTAAATTTGCCCTCTTCGGTAGCCTCGTCTATCTCTTAGTTCCCTGGCGGATAATGTATGTGGGTGGGGTTGCCACCTATCCCTTAAATTTAACCTTCCTCTTCCTCCCTTTAGCCTTTCTCGCCTTAGAAAAAATTTTTCAGAACCCTTCCTTCAAAAACTCTCTCCTTTTGAGCCTTACCATCTCTTGCCTCATCCTCTCCCACTTCGTTTATGCCCTCTGGTCCTTTCTCTTCCTCTTACTATACTTTCTCTTCCGACGCCAATTTGCGAAAAAAGTATTCCTTTACGGCTTTCTCGGTTTAATCTTTTCTTTCCTCCAATCTTCTTTCTTTTTGCTCCCCTTCTTAATAAAATTCTCCTCCCATAGTTTCCCCCAACCTTACCAGAAACTACCTTCGCCCAACCCGATTGTCCTCTTTGGTTTGCGCTCCGAGATTGGTGGTTATACCGGTGCCTATCTCGGTTGGAGTGTCATCTTCCTTTTAATCTTTGCCTTCCTCTACCAAAAGAAAAATAAAATTTTATTAAAAGATGGTGTCTTCTTTAGCCTTCTCCTCTCCCTCTTTTTAACCTTCTTCCCAACCTTTTTGAAAAAAGGTGACCCAATCCTCACCGCTGGTTTACCACCCCAACGCTTTTTGGCTTTCTTTGTCTTCTTTTCCGGAATAGCGGTTCTGGATGGGATAAAGTTTCTTCAGGAGAGACTTTTTAAGTTGGGAATGGATTACCATCCCACCTTCCTTCTCCTCTTTCTAATTTTAATTTTTGACTGCCTACCCCGTTCCTTCTATCCCCTCTATTCTAAGAGAGAAGAACTCTTGGGACTGAGGGAAGAGATTTACGAAATCTTAAAAAGGGAGAATGTGGTGAAGTTAGTAGATATTGACATCCCAACCGAAGGGATTGATATCTTCAAAAGAACCTGCCGTTATCCAGCGCTGGGGTATATCTTTGCGGACCTACCAACGGTTTATGGCCCACCCTATCACCAGTTTGCTTCCAAGAATATGCTTTACATCTATCCCTGGATGAATCGTTTAGCGGTTGACCTGGGTGATTCCACCACCCAAACCCTTTCCGAAAACTCCTTAAAAATTATGAGACTGGCTGGAATTAGTAACATCATCAGCCTGCCCACTTTAATCGGGGGGACTGTCGACCAAACCTTCCTCCTATTAAAAAAGGGTATCTGGTGGGATGACCGGTTCATCCTGGCGGAAAGGAAACCACCCTTGGCGATTGGTAAATACCCTTATCTCTCACTCTTCCTCGCCTCCAACCGGATAAAACCCTTGCCCTTAGAGAAAATAATTCCGGAGAAGTCTTTCTGTATCGCCGAAGATTGGCAAGATTTATTGGAAAAAATCTCTATTGACCATGAGAAAGGCAATTGCTCTTTTATCCCCCTCCGCTTTGGCCAAAGAGAAGACTCGCTATTGGGGGAAGAACCAACAATCAATCTCCATCACCTCAACCTTGACCACAACCTAATCTCCGCAGAAATCTCCGCCAGTAAAGATTGTTTTTTGCGCGCGGCGGTCAGTTTCTATCCGGAGATTAAAGTTTTAGTTGACGAAAGGGAATTAGAAATCTTTGAGACCAAAGACCATTTTCTCGCCTTTCCCTTTCCCGCCGGCAAGCATCAGATTAAAATCTTTACCGAGAAAACTCCGATTGACATCTATCCCTTCTACCTTTCCCTTTTGACCCTTCTCTTCTCCTTTCTCTTTCTCATTATTCGGAGAAAAGATGGATAAAAAGACCTTCACCATTTTCTTTTTTATCTTCTCCCTAATTTTTACCCTGCCGGTTTGGCTCTTTCCCCTCCTACCATTTGTTGACCTACCCCAACACCTAAACTTCGCCTTCGTCTTAAAAAACTATTCCCAACTGGGCTATGGGAAGTTCTATTCCCTTCGGCTCTTCCCGATGCATAATACCCTACATCTTTTCTTTAATTATCTCCTCTCTTTCCTCTTTCCCTTGGAAGTGAGTAATAAAATTTATGTCACCATTTCTCTTTTACTCTTTCCCCTGGCTTTACTCTTCTTCCTAAAAGTGATCGGCGGGAACGAAAATTTTAGCCTCCTCGGTTTTCTCATCTCCTATAACTATAACCTCTTTTGGGGTTTTATGGGAATTAATCTGGGAATTGCCTTAACCCTTTTCTTAATTGGCTACGAGATTAAATGCTTAAAAGAGAGAGGAAAGATAAAGTACCTTGCCATTATGGTCTTCCTCTTTTCCCTTATCTTCCTTGGCCATTCTCTTATCTATCTCTTCTCTTTTGTCACTTATCTCCTGCTCTTAATTTTTATTCCGGCAAAGGGGAAAAAGATTTATCTTTTCCTCCCTTTAATTATCCCCTTTCTTGTCTTCTTCCTACCCTGGCAGATTGGGCAATTCCGAGGTGAAGGGAGTGAACTTCAGGCACAATTCAAAGAATATATCTCCCCTTCCGCCCTTTATAATAACCTCTGGGATTTTTTGCGCCGGGTGGGGATGAAGACCGATGAGAGTTATATCTTCATCTTAAAAATCATTTTCGCCGCCTCCCTGCTCACTACCTTCTACCAATTGAAAAAGAAAGGGTTCGGTTATCTCCTTTCGGAAATCTATCGTCCCCTTTCCTTCTTTTTCCTTGTCACCCTTCTCTTTTATGCCTTCTTCCCCGGCACCTATACCGAAGCGGTATTTTTGAACGAAAGGTTTGCCCCACTTCTCTTTCTTTTGATAATTGCCTTTTTAGCCTTAAACCTAAAAGAGTTTAACCACCCAATCCTTAAATATCTCTTTATTATAATTATTATCTATACCGGTCTCAATATCGGTATCCGGATCGCCATCTTCAACTATGAGGCAAAACCGGCAAAGGAGATGCTTTTAAGACTGCCCGAAGGGAAAAAACTGGCAGGTTTAATCTATCAGAAGAGGCAAAAGGCAGACCTCTTCGGTTATGATGTCTTCTTACACTTCCCCGCCTATTACTCAATCTCTAAGAAAGGTTTAGTCGGTTTCACCTTCGCCCATATCCGCTACTCCCCAATTGTTTATACCGATTCCTTCCCCTTATTCCGGATTGACGAATGGGAGACCTGGTATTCGGTCTTTCCCGAAGGTTGGGAAGAATATGATTACTTTCTCGTTACCGGAGAACCGAGACCCTCCGACCAACCGATTATTGAAAAATGGCGCCTCTTGGAGAAGAAAGGCATCTGGTCTTTATACGAAGTGCCGCCGGAGATAAAGCCCCCCAAAGAAGAATAATTGACAAGAGAAAAATCGGGGTTATTATGGAAAATGCTCTTCCGGGTAGAAATCAAGAAGAAGTTGGAAGATAAAGAAGGGATTGCCCTCTTAAATCAGGTAAGGGAATTTTTTCCTAAAGGGATTGAAAAAATTTCTATAATTGACCTCTATTTCGTTGAAGGGGAGATTGAGAAGAAATTATTTGAAAAGATTGCTAAGAAAATCTTTTGCGACCCGGTGAAGGAAGAGATAACCCTGGGCCGCTTTCCTTTACCGGGAATAAGTATTGAGATTTTATACAATCCCGGCGTCTCCGACCCCAAAGAGGAGAGTCTGAAAAAGACCTTCGCTGACTTTGGCCTTTCCGAGATTAAAATCAAAACCGGAAAGAGGTATGTCTTTAAGGTCTCGGGGAAGAAAAAAGACTGGGAAAAGAAGATAAGAAAGATTGCCGAAGAGTTCCTCTACAACCCTTTAATTCAGCATATCGCCCAGCCTAAGGAGAAGATTTTCTTAAAAGGGAAAGAATATACCTTCTATTTAATAGAAATCCCAATCCGAAAGGCAAGCGGTAGAGAGTTAAAAAGAATTTCCCAAGAACGTCTCCTCGCCCTCTCCCTTCCCGAGATGCGCGCCATTCAGAGGTATTACCAGAAGTTAAAAAGGGAGCCCACCGATATTGAGTTGGAAACCTTTGCCCAGACCTGGTCCGAACACTGTAAGCATAAGACATTGCGCGGGGATGTCATTTATCAAGAGAACGGGAAAGAGATTTTTATCAGAGACCTCCTCGCTTCTACCATCTTTAAGGTGACAAAAAAATTGAATAAACCATTCTGCCTTTCGGTCTTTAAGGATAACTCCGGGGTGATTGAATTGGATGAAAATTACGGCATTACTTTTAAGGTTGAGACCCATAACCACCCTTCGGCATTAGAACCTTATGGTGGTGCGGCAACCGGCATTGGCGGTGTGATTCGGGATTGTTTAGGAACCGGGAAAGGGGCAAAGCCCATCTTAAATACCGATATCTTCTGTTTTGCTCCCCCGGACTTTCCAAAGAGAAAGGTCCCCAAAGGGGTTCTCCACCCCAAGAGAATCTTAAAAGGGGTGGTGGCGGGGGTGCGGGATTATGGCAACCGGATGGGAATCCCAACCGCCAATGGCGCCTTATATTTCCATAAGGATTTCTTAGGTAACCCTCTGGTCTTCTGCGGCACGGTTGGGTTAATCCCAAAGGATAAGATAGAGAAAGAGATTTCCCCCGGCGATGTGATCATCCTCTGTGGGGCAAAGACCGGTCGGGACGGGATTCACGGTGTCACCTTCGCCTCCTTGGAATTATCCGAAGAGATCTCTTCCTCGGTCGTCCAGATCGGGAATCCGATTGAAGAGAAGAAGTTGACCGATGCCATCTTATTAGCCCGGGATAAAAATTTAATTAAGGCAATTACCGATTGCGGGGGTGGTGGTTTATCCAGTGCCGTCGGGGAGTTGGCAAAGGATTTCGGCTGTGAGGTCTTCTTAGAGAAAGTCCCCTTAAAATATTCCGGTTTGAGTTATACCGAAATCTGGATTTCGGAATCTCAGGAGCGAATGGTGATCTTTGCTGACCCGGAAAAGGTAGAGGAACTGATAAGATTATTTAATGATTACGATTGCCCAGCAGTACCCATCGGTAGGGTGACCAATGATAAGAAACTGAAACTCTTTTACCAAGGTCATAAGGTGGGAGAGATTGCTATGGAATTTTTACATAAGGGAAATCCCAAAGTAATAAGAAGGGCAGAAATAAAAATCCCAAAACCAATAAAGGTAAAAGATTTCCCCGAACCAAGAGATTACAATGAGACCCTCTTAAAACTTTTATCTTCCTTCAACATCGCCAGTAAGGAATGGGTTGTGCGCCAGTATGACTTTGAAGTTCAGGGAAGGACAATTGTGAAACCAATCACCAGTGACGGCTGTGTCTTAAAACCCCTTTACGAGAAAGAGTTGGGGATAGTTATCAGCAATGGTCTCTGCCCCCGTTACGGACTCCTTGACCCTTATTGGATGGCGGCTTCGGCGATTGATGAGGCATTAAGGAATGCCGTCGCCTGCGGTGGTGATATCAATAAGACGGCAATTTTGGATAACTTCTGTTTTGGCAACCCGGAGCGGAAAAAGGTTATGGGAGATATCGTTAGAGCCTGTCTCGGTGCCTACAAGACCGCTCTTGGTTATCAAGTCCCCTTCATCTCGGGAAAAGACTCTTTATACAACGAGTTTAAGGTGAAAGGGAAAAAGACCATCTCTATCCCTCCCACCCTCTTAATCTCTGCGGTCTCAGTTATCCCAGATATCAAATTGGCTTTAACCCCTGAGTTTAAGAAAGAAGGCTCACCCATCTATATCATTGGTGAAACCAAGGAAGAGTTGGGTGGTTCGGAATACTTTGCCCTTTTGGGAAAATTGGCTGGGGAAGTGCCAAGGGTTAATCCCAAATTGGGAAGGGAAATTTTCCAAAACCTCTTTTTCGCCAATCAAAAGGGTTATCTCCTCTCCCTCCATGATATCTCGGAAGGGGGGATTGGCATAGCAATTGCCGAGATGTGTATCTGGGGGAAGATTGGTGCCGAGATTTCCCTTTCTGAGATTCCGGGGAGAGAGAAGATTAAGCGGAAAGACTTTCTCCTCTTTGCCGAATCCAATACCCGCTTTCTCTGCGAGGTGAAGAGAGAGAAGGAGGAGGATTTTAAGAAATTATTTGCCCATCTGCCCTTTGCCCAAATTGGTCGGGTGGGTGGTGATAAACTCTCCATCAATGATAATAAGAATCTCATCTCCCTGCCCGTGGCAAAACTTGCTCCTGTTTGGAGTGATTCTCTAACCCGCCTCCTGAGGTATTGACAAATTAAAAAATTATTGTATAATAATATAATAAATAAAAAGTGGAAAAGAGAAAGAGGGTCCCGGTCAGGATGAATTTCTTCCTTCCTCCTTCCGTCAAGCATCCTCCCGAAATTCTCCGGCCGGGACCATTCCCTATTGCTCTTCGGAAAATTTTTTTTATAATCATCTATGAGTGAAAATAAGAAGATTATTTTTAGCGAAGATGCCCCAAAACCAATCGGACCCTATAGTCAGGGGATAAAGATCGGAAACTTCCTCTTTACCGCCGGTCAGATTGCTATTGACCCAAAAACGAACGAACTGATAAAGGGTGATATTAAAGAGGAGACGCGGCGGGTCTTAGAAAACTTAAAGGCGATTTTGACCCAAGAGGGATTTTCCTTAAAGGATGTGATTAAGGTCAATATCTATTTGGTTGATCTCTCTCACTTCCCCCAGGTGAATGAAGTATATAGTGAATACTTTAAGGAAGATTTCCCCGTGCGCACCACGGTTGGCGTCGCCTCCCTACCAAAAGGGGCAAGAATTGAGATTGACCTCCTCGCCTATCGCTAACTATGGAGACTTTGATTTTGGGGGTTGGTAATCCTTTAAGGGGAGATGACGGGATTGGCAGTGAGATTGCCAAAGAACTGATCCGCTTGGGGTTTAAGAATGTGATAGACAGCGAAGATGCGCCGGAGAATTTTATCCTAAAAATTATTGACTTAAAACCGAAGAGGTTAATTGTGATTGATGCCTGCGATTTTTCCGGAAAGGTTGGGGAATTTCGCCTCTTTACCAAAGAGGAGTGGCAAAAGATTCTCCCCACTTCTTTTTCCACTCATACCCTTCCCCTCTCCCTTTTCCTCTCCCTCATTGCCCGGGAGGTTTCCTGTGAAGTCTATCTTTTAGGCATCCAAGTGAAAAATTTAGAAATGTCTTCGGAAATCAGCCCGGAATTAAGAGAAAAGAAAAGCGAAATCGTCAATTATCTTCTTAATCTTCTTTCGGGTAAATAAAACTTAGAAAACCGGCGAAAATAGGCTCTCTCTTCTTTAATCTTCTCCTCCACCCAGGAGAAATTTTCTAAATACCAATCAACAGTCTTTCGCAAACCTTCGGCAAACCTTGTCTTTGCCCGCCAGCCCAATTCTCTTCTTACTTTCTTAGTAGAGAGGGCATAGCGGAAGTCATGTCCTGGTCTATCGCGGACGAATTGAATCAGACTAAAAGGTTTCTCTAAGAGGGAAAGGATACTTTTCACAACATCAATATTTTTCTTCTCTTCCCCACTGGCGATATTATAGGCTTCACCAATCCGTCCTTTTTCTAAGACTTGAAAGATCCCTTCCGCACAGTCTGCCACATAAAACCACTCTCGGACATTTTCCCCCTTTCCATAAACCGGAACCTTCTTATTCTTTAAGGCAGAGTAGATAACAAGGGGAATAAGTTTCTCCGGATATTGGTAAGGACCATAGGTATTAGAAGGCCGGACGATTAAAATCGGCAAGTTATAGGTGCGATAATAAGCCTTCGCCAGCATATCGGAAGCCGCCTTACTCACCGCATAAGGAGAATTGGGAAGGAAGGGAGATTCCTCGGTGAACTTCCCTTTTTTTATTTCGCCGTAGACCTCATCGGTTGAAACCTGTAAGAACTTCTCCACTCCATAAGTCCGAATCGCTTCCAAAAGGGTATGGGTTCCTTTAACATTGGTTTCTAAAAAGAGCGAGGGGTCAAAAATACTCCGGTCAACATGGGTCTCGGCGGCAAAATTGACGAGATAATCCGGTCTTTCTCTTCTCAAGATCCTTCTCACCGCATCCCGGTCGGCGATATCCCCTTTATAAAACTTAACTTCTCCTTTCGGAATTCTTCGTAAATCACCAGCGTAGGTCAACTTATCTAAGACAATAATCTCGTAATTTCTTTCTAAGCCCTGCCGGACAAACTCACTACCAATGAAACCACAACCACCCGTTACCAATATCTTCTTCATAAATCAAATTGAAAAGGGGAAGGTTGGTTCTCATAGCGAATTTCGTCCACCGCCTCTTTCCTTCCCCATCCTTTATAGAGGCGGTTCGGAAAGTTTATGATGTAAGCCGGACTATCTCCGATATTCACATAGCCGTGAACCACCCCCGGAGGAACAATCACCCTTTTCAACTCCCCTTCCCCAAAGGTTAAAACTAACTTATTTTGATAGGTTGGGGAGTGAGGTCGGTTATCCCAGAGATAGAGGCGGAAGGTGCCAATTCCCAAAAAGCAGAAATAGTCGGTCTGCTCTTTATGTTCGTGGGGACCCCGACTCTTTTTGGGATAGGTTAAAGAGATATAGGACATCACCGGATAAATCCCTTCTTCCATCTCATCCTGCCGGAATAATTCGGCAAGCCAACCCCGTTCGTCAGAATTCTTTTTCAAATCCGTAATCACCACATCGGCAATCGGACCAATCTTAAATTCCCTCATACCTCAATCTCGGAATCGTCAGAGATTAAAAGGCGGAGACATTGGTGAGTTTTCTGATTCTTTTCAATCCGCACATTCCGGCCGATAAGCGATTCCGCCATCCGATTAATCTCCTTAATTTTCGTTCCTTTCAAGATGATAGAATATTCAATCGTTGAATCTTCAATTACACAATCCTCAGCAATCGCCGTAAAAGGACCAATTTGGGAATTGATAATCTTCGTATTCTGCCCAATCACCACCGGTCCGTTAATCTCACTATTTCTCACCTCTCCCCCTTTCCCAATCTCCACTTTACCCGAGATTTGGGATTGAAAAACATCTCCTTCAATCTTCCTTTCAATCAATTGTTCAAGAATTGTTCGGTTCGCCTCCAAAAGGGAATCCTTCTTTCCGGTATCCAGCCACCATTTATCTAAGATATGGGCGTGCACCTTCCTTTTGTCTTCTAACAACCGGGCGATGGCATCGGTAATCTCCAACTCTCCCCGGGCGGATGGTTTTATCATCTCAATCGCCTGATGGATCGCCGGGGAAAAGAGGTAAACACCAACCAATGCTAAATTTGATTTCGGCATTTGCGGTTTCTCTACCAATTCCACAATCTCCCCTTTTTGATTAAGGGTGGCGATACCAAATTGGCTGGGATTAGAAACTTCCTTCAAAAGGAGCAAGGCATCAACCCCCAACTGATTAAACCTCCTAATAAACTCCTTCAAATCCTCACCGATGAGATTATCCCCGAGATACATCAAGAAAGGTTCATCTGCCAAGAAATCCCTTGCCACCTTTACTGCATGGGCAAGCCCCTTCGGCTCTTCTTGAATTATGAAGGTAAAACTCACCCTTTGCTCACCTAAAATCTTCCTCTCGTAATCAGCAACGCTCTCCTTAATCAAATCGCCGGTCTCCGGAGCGATGATGATACCAATATTAGAAAGTCCGCTTTTGATGATATTGTCTAAGACGAAATGGAGAATGGGCCGGTTCGCCACCGGCACCAGTTGTTTCGGGATGGTAAAGGTCAAAGGCTTTAACCTCGTCCCCTTACCACCGCAGAGGACCAGGCATTTCATAAATTTTTAAGTTCTATTTTAATAAGGAATTAGTAAAAGTCAACCCTCCGGTTCCCAACCTGAGTGGTAAAACTCTGGGAAGGCTAAACTTTTTTAGCCTTTCCATTATCATCTCAATTAATCTCCTGATTAGGTTCTCCTTTATCTCCCCTATTAAAACCCCGATCATCTCTTCCCTTATCATTCCCATTATACTATCAATTATACCTTTTCTAAGACCCCCAACTATCCCTTCTTTTACCTCTTATATTATCTCTCCGATTAAACTCTTTCTTAATCCACCTTTTAGACTCTAAATTAAGTCTCCGATACCATCCCCTGTATGCTACATCCCTTTTTATAAAAATAAATCCCTCCCTTTTTGGAGATCAAAGTTTTATTTAGTAATTAGTTTATTGTATTATAAGGTATCTTTAGAAGATGTCAACCCTGGAGTTAAGTCGCCCGCCACCCGCGAAGCGGGGTGGCGAAGTCTCGCCTCGTAAAGGCGGATAAGACTTTTATAAAATAAAAACGCCCCCGGAAAATCCGGGGGCGTCTCCTATTATTAGGGAAAATTGGCTACTTCACCACGATTAACTTCCTATCTTCTTTGTAGCCCGTTGATTCAAGCCGCAAGAGATAGATTCCCGCTGGTAGTTTCTTGATCGTAAACTCACCCTTATCGCTTCTTGCGGAATAGACCATGCTTCCTAAGGTGTTATAGATTTTGAGAGTCGCAATCTCTTTCTTCGGTAAGTTGTAATAAACCTTGGTTAAGCCTTTGGTCGGATTGGGGACAATATTTATAAAAGTCTCACGACTTAACTCCTTAGTGAACTCTTGGGCTCCGGTATTTGGTAAAGTCACAAGGCAAGTAGCGCTACCGGTATATTTCCAGATAGAAGTGGTATTATTTCCCTTTAAGGCATAGATTGTGCCATCGGT
Organism: candidate division WOR-3 bacterium; assembly: GCA_039801905.1. NCBI lineage: Bacteria > Pseudomonadati > Caldifarciminota > Caldifarciminota bacterium. The sequence goes on from JBDRVQ010000007.1 coordinate 58,809, forward strand.
CCAAGTGCAGAGTCCACCACCACCCTTCACATACTTCTTATCCGGCATCTTGGGGATTGTCTCTAAGCCTGCCCACTTGGTCGTTGGGTCAAATGACCAGAACTCCTTCGTATTATTTCCCTTGAAGGCACAAATCTTGCCACCCTTTAAGACCATTGCCGCACCTTCGCCAACCTTCTTCTTCTTATTCCACATTGGATGAGTGAAAGGCATTCCAGAATCTTTTTCCCAGGTATTAGCCGAGATGTCATACTTGTAGAACTCATTATACTTACCCCTTAAAGCGTAGAGCGTATTATTATCATAGGCAATAAGGCAGGAGCCATCACCATAACCTTTACCGGTATAAGAACCTTCTGGTGCCTTTGGTAAGGTTTCAATCCAGGTGTTATTGGCACAGTCAAAGGCATAGAACTCATTGGTCTTGGAGCCTTTTAAGAGATAGACTTTTCCATTAACATAAGTTATTCCAGTACCACCTTTCAAATTTTTGCCAGCACCAATCGGCACCAAAGGCAAAGAATCCCAAACTTTATTCTGAGTGTCATAACGCCAAAACTCTCTGGTATTTGAACCCTTTGTAATGTAGAGGAATCGCTCGCCATCCGAAGTTATCGCCCCTCCTTTCTTCACCTTTTTTCCAAAACCAAAAGGAACCGTATCCTCAAATACCGCGCTCATTTCCCCTGGAATATAAGAATAAAGACTTCGGGTATTATTCCCCTTTAAGATGTATAACTTATCGCCACACCTCGTAATCCCGCCACCAGATTTTATCCGCTTCCGGTCCGGTTCTAAGGGAACCTCACCAACCTTAAACCAACCACCATAAGAAATCCCACCCTTTACAAATACTTGACCTTCTTCCTTATCGTTGGTGTTATTCATATCACCGCTCAATTGAGTAGTACACTTGGTAGTAAAACTCCCAACTGAATCAGCAATCCAAGAGTCAAATTCTATTATCCTCTCTTCATTGGGTGTTAGGTCAATTACCGGTTTGGTGGAAGACCACTTGACACCTTCAATAAAGAATGTGGCATCAAAGGTTACTGTGGTATTGCCGAAGTTTTTAACCTTTGCCTGGGGGAGAATTATTGCTCCGGAATCAACGGTATCAGTGGGCGCGATAATCTCAATTACCCCAACATCCAAAAATCTAACGAATACCTCTCCTTCCTGCTGATCATTAGCATTATTTAGATCGCCATTAAGTTTTGTTGTGCATCTTATCTCTAAACTACCAATCGGTTCTGCCACCCATTCGGCAAAGGTGAGTTGCTCCTCTTCATTAGGACCTAAGGTGATACTTCTTGTATCCTCATATTTACTTCCTTCAATCCAGAAGGTGACATCAAAGGTCTTCTCTGTATTACTATTATTCCGAATTGTTGCCTTCGGATAGATTATCTCACCGTAATTCACCGTTCCTATTGGCTCATCAATAGAGAGACACTGGGCATCAAGGTATTGGACAAATACCGAGCCGGTAGATTTATCGT
>JBDRVQ010000008.1 GCA_039801905.1 candidate division WOR-3 bacterium
TTAAAGGGGAATAATACCACTTCTATTTGGAAATATACTGGGAATAAATCTCAAATTTCAAATCTCAAATCTCAAAACGGGGAACAAACTCGGGAGTTAAGTTACAAGCCTTTGATAAAATCCTTACGGATTAACTCCAATCCGACGAATAGTTTAACTAAGGTTTATTATAACTTACCGAAGAGAGAGATGGTAACCCTTAAAATCTATAACACCTTAGGAAATCTGGTCTACTCTGTGAAGAGCGATAAGGGTGAGTTTACAATTAAGAGACTACCAACAGGAATCTATCTCTTATGGTTTGAGTCCGCCTCCGGCTACAAAGAAGAGAGGAAATTAATTCTTGTGAAGTAGCCTTAGGGATAAAAGGAGACGCCCCCGGAAATTCCGGGGGCGTTTTTCATTAAATATTTAAACCCTTGCCACCTTCTCCATTATTTCCGCAAGTTCCCTTGCCCTCTTAGAAAAGGAATATTCCTCAACCCCCAAAAATTGAAACTCTTTTCTTAATCCTTCCTCAATCGCCTCCTTTATCTTCTCCCCTTTCTTTAAGATTATACCGGAATCGGTCTTTTTGATTATCTTTTCCGCCTCGGTCCCATCAGGTCCCAGATAGATAATTGGCCTCTTTGCCCCTAAATACTCGTAAAGTTTTATCCCCGCCTCCTGATTCGGTTTAGCCAAATAAAGGAGGAGACTACTCCGGAGCATCAATCGCATCACCTCTCTATGGGGTAAAATGCCGAGATAATTGACAAAGGGATATCTTTTTATCTTTTTTAGGAAACCTTCCCTTACCGCGCCGCAGATATCCAATCTAATTTCTATCTTACTTTCCTTAATCCCTTCCACAATTTTTAAGAAGGCATCTTCATTTTCCAACAGGTTTCCGGCATAAAAGAGGTTATTTTGATCCGGCAAGACTTCTTCTTCTAATAGGTCATAGCCATTGGGTAAGAGATAACCTTCAATTCCTAAGATTGATTTTATCCTCTCCTGAACTAAGGTGATGGCTTCGCTACTTTTTACAATGTATCGGAGGAGGGAGGAGAGCCTTTTCTTAAATAAGTTGCGAGGAGGGATAAATCCTTGGGGCCAGGGGTCGCGAAAGTCGGAGATTAAGGGAAGGGAAAAATGGTGCTTTAAGGAGATACCCAAAAGGAGCACAGTCCACGGTGGGGCAGTGGCAAAGATTAAAGATACCTTCTCCTTTTGGATCACTTTCTTCCCTAATTGGTAGGCAAAAGGGAGGAAGCCAATCTTAGAATCCGGGAAGAAAAAATGGAAAGAAGGGAATCGGGGAGGGGAAACTTTCTTACCAAAAAATAGAAAGAAGAGTCTTGCCGGGTCAAAGGATTCCGCCCGATAAATTTTTATCCCCTTAATCTCTTTTAGGAGTTCTTTATCGTAATGGTAATAGGCGATTGGTTGGCAGGTTAAAATAATTGGTTCAATACCAAATTGGGGGAGATATTTACAGAACTTGGTCACCCTTAAAACACCGGAGAGTCCTAAGGGGGGAGCATAATAGGAGATGATTAAAACTTTCATCTGGGATTATAGAGAATAGGCTTTTAATGTCAAATGGAGACTTTCTAAAATTTAGTGTCAGAAAATGGGGGTATTTCCGTTTTATCATAGAGGGCTAGGAGGGTTTTATCTTTATAAAAAGGGGTGTAGCATACAGGGGATGGTATCGGGGATTTAATGGAAAGTCTAAATAACGGTCTAAACTTAGGTCTAATTGGAGTTCTAAATAAGGGTCTAAAAGTAGGGATAATAAAAAGATTAATTGGAAATCTAATTAAGGGTCTAATTGAAGGCTTAATTGGGAGGCTAATTATATATTTAACCGAAAGCCTAATTGAGAATTTAATCGCCGGTGTAATTATAAAAGAAACTGCCGAGAAAGAGGCTCCTTTATAGTCGGAGAGGATAGATTATCCGGAGTTAGTGGTGGAGGTGATTGAGAGGGGTAAGTGGGGGAAGGGTTTAAAAATTTTCCATAAAATTTGACAATATCTCAGATTAGATGTATCCCTCAACCATCGTCAAACAGAAGTCCTTCGGTCTTTCTAAGAAAGAGATCTTTTTGAGGAAGGCAATTAGACCGCTAATATCTAAGGTGATTGCCAAATCCTTTATCTTCAAGTCGTCCGGTAAGAGACGGAAGAAACTACTGACCCCTAAGGCATCTTCCAACCGGAATAAATTCTTTTTAATCCACCCTTCAATCGTCTCTCTCTTCGGAATGGGGAAATTGAAATCTTTCTCTTGGGATTCTATCTGAAATACCTTACCTCCAATGTCAATTATCTCAAACCCTTCCTCTTGGAGGGTATCTTGGAAGAGTGTGCCGTAGAGGGAGCCGAGGAAGTGGAAGAGGTAAATCCTTCCTCCTTCCCGGTAATAAGGGAAGACCATCTCTCCCAATCTGGGGAATAGTCTATTCTTAATCACCTCTGCCAGAAGATAGAAATAACCACCGGTTCCAGTCCCTTCAAAGATTTTCACTTCTCCCTTCTCTTCCCCTAAGGGTCGGGCAAAGATTTTCCTTTCTTTCTCTTTTATCTCAATCTTTTCCCAGGTCCTACCCCCTAAGATGAATCTCTCTTTTGGGTAATAAATCATCCCAATCTCCTTGCCGGTGAGAAGATTAAATACCTGGTATTCACCGAAACTCTTCTCCTGGATATTGGTATGGATCTTCCCCCATTCCATCTCCTTTTCCAATTGGGGGGAGAGGAAGTAAATCCCGGGTCGGGGAGAGAGGAAAAAACCCTTCTCTAAGAGATGGGAGAAAGTTCTCTCTATCTCCTCTCTCGTATAAGTTGGGGTTAAGGCATTAAAGAGGGAGTCTAAGGTTGTGCCGATTCTCTTCCTCTGGAAGGCATAGGAGATTATCTGCTGGGGAAGGGCGGAAAGGGATTTGCGATAAGACTTTTCGTAAAATCTCCCTTCCTTTGCCCCTTCAAAAAATATCTCAAAGATAAGCCTCTCAAAAGGGTTCTCATAAATGCCGAAGGCAAAAATCTTATCCCGCCGCCGATTTCCCCGACCAATTCTCTGTAAAAGGGAACTGATTGAGAAAGGGGGGCGATACTGGCCAACACAGTCAATATCCCCGATATCAATCCCCAGTTCCAGAGTGGAGGTGGCACAGAGAATGCCAATCTTTTCTTGATTCATTATCCTTTCCACCTCCTCCCTCTTCTCCTTCGTTAAGGAGGCGTGATGGACCCAAACCCTCTTCTCAAATATCCCAGAGGAGAGATAACGGGAGAATAACTCCGCTAAACTCCGGGCATTGAAGAAGAGGAGGATTTTCTTTAACGAGTTTTCTTGGAAATAGGAGAAGAGGTTTCCTACCAATTTTTTAATACCCTCTGCCCCAACCTTCCCCTTCTCATCCCGGAGGATGGGAAATAGGTGGTAGTCAATCTCCCTTCTCTCCTTCACCTCACACACGATTGGTTTTGGAAAATACCTCTCCCCCATCTTCTTATCCTCAATCGTTGCGGAAAGGGCACAATACTGAATTGAGGGGTTGATTAAGGAAAGCCTTTTCAAGAGGCATCGCAACTGATCACCGCGGGGAGAAGAGTCTAAAAGATGCAACTCATCAAGGATCACCGCCCGGATATGCTTAAAGAGAGAAGGTTTCCTTCCTAAGAGGGAATCAAAGGATTCCGGAGTGGTTAAGAGTAAGAAAGGGGGATTTTTCTCATCAACGGTCGGTCGGTCCCCGGTCTTCCTTTTTAGGGAAAGGTTCAATTCCCGTAAGGGATTTTCCAAACGCCGGAATAAATCGTTCACCAAAGCCCGGGTTGGTGAGAGATAAAGGATGGCTGGTTTCTTCCCTTCCCACTTCTTTAAGACTAACTCAATCACCGGGGCTAAAACCGCCTCCGTCTTCCCGGTTGCCGCCGGGGAGATGACCAATAAGTTATCTCCTTCTAAGATTAAAGGGATCGCCTTCTTCTGGACTTCGGTCAGATTGCCAAAGCGGGCAAAGAAGGGAAACCAGGTCTTTTTTAATTTCTCCTTGATGAGAAGAACCGCTTCTAATTCATCTTCTCTTTTCCTTCCCCCGTAACTCACGAATCATCCCCCTAATTTTTCGCTCAAACCGCTCCTGAAAGATTAGAAATCGGGCGAATTGCTCCGGAGAGAGGAGGGCTTCAATCTCCTTCTTCAATGCCTCCTCCTGATTCTGGAATCGCTTTTCTAATTCCTTTATCTCCTCAATCTTCTTCTTTAAAGCCTCAACCTTTGCCTTTTGGGCTAAAAGTTCTGCCAGTTCGGTTATTTTTTTAATCTTCTCTTTTTCTCTCTCCTTTCTCAATTCCCTTAGCGAGCGGAATTTTGGGAATAGTTTTGCCGCCTGCTCCTCGGTCAGTTTCAATTCCTCGGTTAACTGATAGAGCCTTATCGCCTCAATCCTTTCCATCGGTTCTTCCTCCTCCGGAGGGAGAATTTTTTCCTCAGGCATCGGTGGTTTTGGTGGGGGAGCGGGTGGTTGGGAAAAAAGAAAGGTGGAAAGGAAAAGAAAGAAAATTCCGGTTAAATTTTTCATAACTCACCTCCGATTAATCTTTTCACTAATACCTCCTTTTCTTCTTCCGCCAAATTTTCAATCAGAGTAAAATAGTCAAAAGAGGTTAAAATTTCCTCCTCCAATTTTTCTAAGTCGGAACTTTTAAGAAGCCTCACCGCCAATTCTTCCTTAACCTCGGTGGGAATCTCTTCTATAATCTCGTAGTAGGATAAGTCTAATGGCAGATAGACTTCGGGGGAGGGGCGGGAAAGGAGGAGAAGGATAACCGCCAGAGCAGCCACCGGTAAAAATACCAAACGCCAAGCTAGTCTCTTTTTTGATTGCGACCTCTTCTTTCGGAAGTGGAAAAGGAGACGCGAAAAGTTCGGCACCGGAATCCCTCCCTCTCCCACCGCTAACAATTCTTTTAACCTTTGGTATCTTCTTAATTCCTCTTGACAGGTGCCACAGATTTTCAAGTGGGAAAGGAAATCTTCCCTCTCCTTTTCCGAGAGGAGATTTTCTAAGAAGAATAAGACCCTCTCTTTCGGACAACTTCTCATAGCCATTCCTTCAAAGAGTGACGCAGTTTTTTCACCGCCTGGAAGTAAGTTGCCTTAACCGTACCTTCTTTCAGATTAAGGATTTGGGCGATCTCTTTTATCTTCTTATCCTCCTTCTCTTTCAGGATGAAGACCACCCTTTCCCGGGGTGGGAGAGATTGGATCGCCAATTCAATCGCCTCCCTTAACTTCTCATTCCGCTCTTCTTCTAAGACCCCTCTCGCCGTTGGAAAATCCCTCTCCCCAAGGGAAAGTGTCAATCTCTTTTTCTTGAGCCGATTGATACCTAAATTGAGGCAGATCCGATAAAGATAGGTGAAGAAAGAAGAATCTCCCCGAAACCGATTTAAATTTTGGTAGGCACGGAGAAAGGTATCGGAGGTCAACTCGTAGGCATCATCTTCATTCTTCATTAAGCGGTAGGCGAGTTGAAAAATCCTTTGGTAATTTTCTTTCATTAAAATCTCAAAACTCCCTTCGTCGCCATCCTTTGCCTTTCTAAGTAGTTCCTTCTCTTTCTCACTCACATTTAGACAAGAAAAGGGAGGGGAAGGTTTATTCTAAAAGCCGAAGGATTTACTCTCTTCCTTACCCGGAATTTTAATCTTTCCGAAACGCTCCTCGTATCTCTTGATATTCTCCTCTAAGGCATTGAGGAGCAATTTTGCATGCTGGGGGGTGGTAACAATCCGGGCGAAGACCTTCGCCTTCGTTAGACCGGGAAGGATCCGGGCGCAGTCAATGATGAACTCAGAGGAGGAGTGGGCAATCAGAAAGAAATTGGTATAGACCCCTTCCGACTCCTTTTCCCCAATCTCAACTTGGATCGGTCCAACCTGTTTCTCTTCGTTCATAAGTTATATTAACTGGAAAAGTGGAAAAATCAAGAGTTGACGAAAGGGGAAATTTTAATAAAATGAGGGATGCTCATCCCGGTTAATGCTACCCGGATGGAACTTTTACGCCTCAAGCGGCGACTCGCTTTAGCCCGCCGGGGCCATAAACTCTTAAAGGATAAGGAAGAGGAGTTAATGCGTCATATCCTCTCTTTATTAAAGAAGGTTCGGGAGAAGAGAAAGGAGGTGGAGAAAAATTTAGAGGAGGCGAAGAAGAGGTTTTATATGGCGAGCCTCTACCAAAACCCCCTCTTCTCCGAAGCCGCCTTCTTATTACCCTCCTTCTCCTTTCAATTGAAGACCTCTTCTCTTCGGGTCTTAAATCTCACCCTCCCCAAGGTGGAAGTGACATGGCAGGAGTTAGGAAGAAATTATGGCCTCTTCCAAACCTCAGGAGAGTTGGAAGAAGGGATTGAGAGATTTAAGAAACTCCTCCCCCTCCTTCTCTCTTTAGCCGCCGAAGAGAAAGCCTTAGAACTTCTCCTCCAAGAGAGGGAAAAGACAAGAAGGAGGGTTAATGCCTTAGAGTATATCTTAATCCCCCACTTGGAGAAAGGGGTGAAGTTTGTCACCTTCAAACTGGCAGAGCGGGAAAGGGAAGATCTTTTGCGATTGAAAAGGATTAAGAGAGAATGAGAAGGGGGGATATCCTCATCACTTTTTTAATCCTCTTTTTAATCCTCATCTTTTCCCTCCTCCCTTTCTCCTCCCCCAAAAAGGGAAAAAGGTATGAGATAGATAAGATTGGCCATTTGGTCTTCTATACCTTCTGGGGCTATTTCTCTTATCCGGTAATCGGCCTCTTCTCTTTCCTCTTCGGAGTTCTTTTAGGGATCATTACCGAATCGGCACAAAGATTCATTCCCAATCGGGAGGCTTCCTTTATTGACTTTCTCTGCAACCTCTTGGGGATTACCCTCGGAATTTTTCTTAGGCGAAGGTTATGAGATACCAGAAACCGAAGGGGACAAAGGACTTTTTACCACCGGAGGCGAAAAGGGCAACCGCTTTGGAGGAGAAATTCCGAAAGGTCTGTTCCCTCTTCGGTTGCCAAGAGATCCGAACGCCGATCTTGGAACATAGTGAACTATTCCTCAGAACCACTGGCGAAGGAAGCGATATTGTGCAGAAGGAGATGTATCTCTTTAAGGATAAAGGCGGTCGGGAGTTGGCGCTCCGGCCCGAAGGGACACCCGGGGTATTAAGGGCGGTAATTGAAGGGAAATTGAAATTGCCTCTCCGGCTTTTCTATCTGGGACCGATGTTCCGTTATGAGAAACCCCAAAAGGGGAGATTACGTCAGCATACCCAGTTGGGAGTAGAAATTTTAGGGGAGGAAGGACCCTATGCCGATGCGGAATTAATCCTTCTGGGCAAAGAGTTCTTTTTTGAGATTGGGATTAAAGATTACACGGTCCATGTCAATAGCCTCGGCTGCCAAAGATGTAGTAATCCCTTCAAGGAGGAGTTGAAGAGTTTCCTTAGGGAGAAGAGAGAGGGGCTCTGTTCCGATTGCCAAGAGCGCCTCCTGAAAAATCCCTTGCGGGTCTTTGATTGTAAAAACGAAGAGTGCCAAAAAATTTATGAGGCGGCACCAAAGATCAGTAATTTCCTCTGCCCTTCCTGTGCTCAACATTTTGCCTCTTTCCTCTCCTATCTTTCGGAGATGGGGATAAAGAATTATCAGATCCATGAGAGGTTGGTGCGGGGGATTGACTATTACACCCGAACGGTATTTGAGTTTGTCTCCGAAAAACTCGGCTCCCAGAATAGTTTTGGCGGCGGGGGACGTTATGATAACCTCCTCTCGCAGTTGGGTGGGGAAGAGAGACCGGCGATCGGTTTTGCCTTAGGTTTGGAAAGACTCCTTCTCCTCACCGCGGAGGAGAAAGAAGAGAATAATTTAACCTTTCTTATCTTCCTCTCGTTTGAAGATTTCCGAAGGGGAAAGGAGGTTATTAGCCAACTTCGTTCTTCGGATATCCCCCTGATTGTGGGGGAGGTGGGTGAGAAGTTGAAGAAGCAGTTGAAGAGGGCAAATACCTATAATGCCCGCTGGGTCCTAATCTTGGGAGAGGAGGAATGGAAAAAAGGGGTAATTGGCGTCAAGGATATGGCTGAAGGGAAGCAGTGGGAGATAAAGAGGGAGGAGGTGGTAGATTTTATTCTTGGTGGCGGGGACATTGGGGGGCGATGGGTAAAGAGAGGATAATGGTGTCCCGGATCAAAGGCTCTAAGTTGATAAAATCCCCACGATAATAGACCCGGTCAATCTCTTCGTCATCCAAATCTAAGTTAGGAGGTAATCTCTTCTCATCCCCCTTCACATAACAACTGACAAAATCCTCGGAAAAGTCGCGGAGAAACCTTTCACCACAATAGGCACAGGTCACTTCCCCTCTAAAAATTAGAGAGCCTGTGATTAAGACCTTCTCCCCACTCTTTTGAAGAGTCATCTTCATTCGGATCTCACTCTTCATTATCAGATCCTCAATTTCCAAATCCTCGGATTTGATTATCCATTCCAAATCGTTTCTCCCTTCTTTTAAGTCTTTAAGGAAAACGAGAAATTTTCTTTCCCTCTTTTTCATAGGTCGCGCAATAAATTGTCAATTATCATCTCCGGTTTTATCCCATCCGCTTCCGCCTGGAAGTTAGTCACTAACCGGTGTCTTAAGACCGGATGGGCAACCGCCTTGATGTCTTCAATCGTTGGTGTATACCTCCCAAAAAGGATTGCCCGGGTCTTCGCCCCCAAGATTAAATACTGGGAAGCACGCGGTCCACATCCCCAGGCGATGTAATCTTTAATATACTTAAAGGAATTATTGGCGGAAGGTCTGGTTGCCGCGACAAAACGGACCGCATAGTCAATCACCTCTTCTGAGACCGGAACCCGCCTCAAAAGTTTCTGTAATTTGATAATCTCTTCACCGTTTAAGACCTTTTTCAATTGGGGTTGATAAGAGGAGGTGGTCTGTTTCACAATCTCCTTCTCCTCGTTAAAGGATGGGTAGTCAATATAGATGGAGAACATAAATCGGTCCAACTGGGCCTCGGGAAGGGGATAGGTCCCTTCCATCTCAATCGGGTTTTGAGTTGCTAACACGAAAAAAGGCAAAGGGAGGGGATAGGTCTCACTGCCCACACTCACCCGGTATTCCTGCATCGCCTGGAGTAAAGCGGCTTGGGTCTTGGGAGGGGTGCGGTTAATCTCATCCGCCAGGACGATATTGGCAAAGATCGGTCCTTTCACAAACCGGAAGACACGTTTGCCCGTGGTTTTATCCTCCTCCACCATCTCGGTTCCGGTAATATCCGAAGGCATCAGATCGGGAGTGAATTGGATTCTCTTGAAAGAGAGGTCTAAGACCTCAGCCAAGGTATTGACTAACAGGGTCTTCGCTAACCCGGGAACGCCGATGATTAAGGCATGCCCATTCGCCAGAAGGCAGATCAAAATCTTTTCGATCACTTCCTTCTGACCGACAATCACCTTCGCCACCTCTTCCTCAATCAGCTGGCGGGCCGCTTTTAGTTTTTTGATCGCTTCTAAGTCGTGCTCTTCGGGAATGGTCATATTTTAGATTTTACAAAAGATAGAAGGAAAGTCAAATGGTTGACGAAAAGAAAAATTTTTTTATCATTAATTAAAATGCCCGCCAACTTGACACCGGAGTATCTGGCGGCGGAAGAACGGTTCCGCCAGGCGAAAACTTTGGAGGAGAAGATCTTTGCCCTAAAAGAGATGCTGGCGACAGTGCCCAAGCATAAGGGGACAGAGAAACTCCAGAAGGAGATAAAGACGAAATTGTCCAAATACCAGAAGGAGTTACAGAAAAGACCAGCCACCCGCCGCACGATCTTCTATCACTTTGAAAAGAAAGGAGCCGGACAGGTCGCAGTCTTTGGCTTTGCCAATGCCGGAAAGTCGGCATTAGTGAAGACTTTAACCCGAGCCAATACCGAAGTCGCCCCTTATCCTTTTACAACGAAAATCCCAGTTGACGGGATGATGCCTTATGAGAATGTCCAGATCCAAATCATTGACACCCCACCCTTAACCACTAAGCCCGAGCCTTGGTATTTCCATATCCTCCGTTCGGCAGATTCTCTCATCTACCTCTTAGATTTAGCCTCCGACGATTTACTGAGTGACTACGAGAAGGGCTTTGAGATCTTAGAAAAGGGGAGAATCTCTCGGGAAAGAGTTTCCCTTATCGTCGGCAATAAGATTGATACCGAAGAAGGAAAGGTGGGGGGAGAATTTCTAAGAGAGATTTGCCCCAATTTAGTGGCCATCGCCGCGGAAAAGGGGCTGGGGATTGAAGAGCTGAAGGAGAAGATCTTTTTTAGTTTAGAAATAATCCGGGTCTACACGAAACCACCGCAAGAGAAACCCGACTTCTCAGAGCCGATTATCTTAAAGAAGAATGCTTCGGTTTTAGATGCCGCCCAGAAGTTACATAAGGACTTCGCCCGCAATCTGAAATATGCTCGGATCTGGTCAAAAGATAACCGAGTCTTTTCCGGGCAAAGGGTAGAGAGTAGTTTTATCTTAAAGGATGGGGATATTATTGAGTTCCATGTATAAAAATTTTGTCGTCTTGACCTTTACCCTTTACACTTTAAGTTATCTTTTTAGTTCTCAAGCGAGCCCCGGGCAAATCACCCTTGCCCGGCTCCGTTACCAAGGGGGTGGGGATTGGTATAATGACCCGGATGCCTTACCCAATCTGGCAAGAGAGATAAATAGAAGGACCAGTTTGCAGGTTAACTTAGAAGAGGCGCGGGTTTCATTACTGGAAGAAAATCTATTCAATTACCCATTTCTCTTTCTCACCGGTCACGGGAATATCTCCTTCTCCGAAGAAGAAGTGAAAAGACTTAGGTTGTATCTGGAAAGGGGTGGTTTTCTTTATGCCGATGATGACTACGGTATGGATGAGAGTTTTAGAAGGGAGATGAAGAAGGTCTTCCCCAATTCCGAACTGGTGGAAGTTCCTTTCTCCCATCCGATCTATCATATCTTCTATTCCTTCCCCAATGGTCTGCCGAAAATCCATGAGCATCGTGAAGGGCGACCGAAAGGTTTTGGTATTTTTTATAAAGGCCGGCTCTGTTGTTTTTATACCTGGAATACTAATATCTCGGATGGCTGGACGGATGCCCACAACGACCCAGAAGAAAAGAGGGAAGAGGCATTCCGGATGGGGATAAATATCGTCCTCTTTTCCCTTTTCTATTGACTTTTCTCTTCTTTTCCCTATAATTCGGGTTATGAAGGAATTGCCCAAAAAGGCGAATCTTTCCGAATGGTACACCTCGGTTTGCTTAAAAGCGGAACTAGCGGATTATGCGCCAATCCGGGGCTGTATGGTAATTAGACCCTACGGCTTCGCCATCTGGGAGAAGATCAGAAGTTATCTTGATGAAAAATTTCGCTTGCTGGGGGTAAAGAATTGCTACTTCCCCATCTTCATCCCCGAGAGTTTATTGGAGAGGGAAAGGGAGCATATCTCTGGTTTTGCCCCCCAATGCGCTTGGGTGGAGAAAGGCGGAGAGGAAAGTCTTTCCGAGAGGCTTGCCTTAAGACCAACTTCCGAGGCGATCATCTGCTCTATGTTTGCCAAATGGGTCTCTTCTTATCGCTTTTTACCGGTCTTAATCAATCAGTGGGTGAATGTGATCCGCTGGGAAAAATCAACCCGGCTCTTTTTAAGAACGACGGAGTTCCTTTGGCAGGAGGGCCATACCCTCCACCGCACAGAGAAAGAAGCCGAGGAGTTTGCCTTAAAAATCTTAGAAATCTATCGCCTTTTCTTCACCGATTTTCTATCAATCCCGGTGCTCGTCGGTAAGAAGCCCCCCAGTGAGAAATTTGCCGGGGCTAAAACTACCTATACCTTAGAGGCCTTAATGCCCGATGGCCAGGCGCTCCAAGCCGGAACATCCCACAACCTCGGGACAAATTTTAGTGAGGCTTTCCAGATAAAGTATCTGGCGGAAGATAATCAGGAGAAATATCCCTACGGCACCTCCTGGGGAATTTCTACCCGAGTGATTGGGGCTTTGATTATGACCCACGGCGATGATAAGGGGCTTATCCTTCCCCCGACGGTCGCCCCCATCCAAATAGTTATCGTTCCCATTTTTACCAAAGAAGAGAGGGTGAATGAGAAGTTGCGGGAGAAGGGAGAAAATCTCCTCTGTTGCCTCACCCAACAAGGATTTTCTGCCCATTTTGATAAGAGAGAAGAATATTCGCCCGGTTGGAAGTTTAACGAATGGGACTTAAAGGGAATCCCTCTGCGGGTTGAGATTGGAGAGAAGGAATTAAAAGAAGGGAAATTGACAATAAAAACCAGGCTCGGAGAGAGGGAGGAGGTAAAAGTTGAAGATTTTCTCTTAAATACCAACTCCTTCTTAGAAAAGGTCCAAAAGAGACTTTACGAACGGGCAAAGGATTTCCTCTCTTTGCGGACTATTACCGCCTCTTCCCTTTCCCAATTTAAGGAAGAGATGGCGACGCGTCCGGGGTTTATTAAAGTCTCTTGGTGCGGCAAACAGGAATGTGAAAATAGAATTAGAAAGGAGACCCAAACTTCCCCCCGGCTCATTCCCGTTGATTTCTCTTCTTGTAATCGGCCCTGCCTTGTTTGCCAAGGGGAGGGAAGATTTACTGTCTATTATGCTCGGGCTTATTAAAAAGGTCTATTCCTACCGGGGGGAGATTGGCGCGATTGCCTTCTTTATCCTCTATCCCTTCTTTTCCCCAAAAGAGGAGGTTTTACTCTGGACGTTTCTTCTTTTAGGTGTTGGTCTATTCCTTCGGGCATGGGCACGGGGTTATATCGGGGAAAAAAGTGCAAGCGAGAAGATGGAGATAAGAGAGGTCCATAATTCCGGGATTTATAAAATCCGCCATCCCCTCTATCTGGGGAATTTCTTTTTAACCCTGGGTGTCCTTCTCTATGCCTCCCCCCCAACCTTCCTGTTTTTTCTTTTTTTCTCTCTCTTTCTTATTGAATACCTCTCGTTTATCTATCTGGAGGAGGTATTCCGGAAAGGGAAGAAGTCTATTGAGGAGAAATTCTCCTTAAAGAGATCTCTCTTAGAGGTGAAGACAGTTTTTATCCTCTTCTTAATTTTTTTCCTTCTCTACCTCAAAACATGGAAAGGGTCTTAGGGCGCGACTTTAAGAGATTTATCGGAAAAGAGATACTCTTTAAGGGTTGGTTGGCTCAGATAAGGAAATTGGGGGGGATAACTTTTCTTCTCTTGCGCGACCGGACCGGAGAGATCCAAGGGGTCTTAGAGAAGAGAAGTCTCTTTTTACCTCCTAAGGAGTCCTGCGTGGAGGTGGTGGGGGTAGTGAAACAGGAGAGGCAGGCACCGGGGGGAATAGAACTTGTAATTAAAGAGATAAAGACCATCTCGGAGGCGAAAGAACTACCATTTGAGATCGGGCGGGAGAGATACCTGAATGTGAAATTGGATACCCTTCTTGACTATCGGCCCTTGGTTTTAAGAAATCCGAAGGTGGGGACGATATTTCGGGTGGAGGCGGAGATTGTTAAAAACTTTCGGGAGTTTTTAACCAAAAAGGACTTTTTGGAGGTCTTTACCTCAAAGATTATCTCCCAGGCGACGGAAGGTGGTTCGGCTCTCTTCAAGATCCAGTATTTTGAACAAGAGGCTTATCTCACCCAGAGCCCCCAGTTTTATAAACAGATGCTGGTTGGGGCAGGCTACGAGCGGGTATTTGAGGTGGGCTTTGTTTATCGGGCGGAAGAGCATGACACCTCGCGCCATCTCAACGAGTATCTCTCTTTGGACTTAGAGATGGGTTTCATTTCCGATGAGGGGGAGGTGATGGATCTGGAGGAGGAGTTATTGAGGTATATCATCTCGCGCCTTAATGAGCGACAAGACTACCTTAAAGTTTTTGGGATTTCCGAGATTTCTTTTCCGAAGGGGATTCCGCGGATTACATTTGAGGAGGCGAAGGAGATTCTTTCCGGGGATAAGGGGTGTGATTTAACCTTTGAGGAGGAGAGGAATTTGGCAAGGTATGTTAAGGAGAGGTATGATTCGGACTTTGTTTTTGTGACCAAGTTTCCCTATTTTTTGCGTCCCTTTTATACGATGCCGGATGAGAAGAGGCCATATTGTCGGAGTTTTGATTTACTTTATCGGGGGGTGGAGGTGACGACGGGGAGTCAGAGGATTCATGAGGCGAAGGTTTTAAGGGATAATTTGGTGGCGTTTGGGCTCCGGCCGGAGGATTTCGGGTTTTATTTAATGATATTTGATTATGGGATGCCGCCCCACGGGGGACTGGCGATTGGGTTGGAGAGATTGACGGTGGGTTTATTGGGGTTGAGGAATATTCGGGAGGCGAGTTTATTCCCCCGCGATAGAAAACGCCTTATTCCATAACTATGAAAGAATACCCCCTTGACTCTTTTAGGAAAATAAATATAATACAAAGATTAGAATATGTTTTTTCTAAATTGTGCATCTGAAGGAGGATATATGTTTAAATTTCTCTTAGTTTTTTTTCTTTTTCTTCTCTTTTTTGGGTGTGGGAATCCACCACCCCCAGAATTCTTCTCCGGAACTAATCTTGACTCTCTCTCTATCCGCGCCATCGCCGAAACCACCCGCGCCTTCCAAATCACCGCCTTCTCCGATTCCCTCATCCCCCTAGACTCCTCTTCCTTCGCCATCCTCTCCCGATACGCCCGCAAGGCTTCCGACCGCTCCCAGGCAAAGTTTTTAACCACTTCCTTCGGCCTAAAAATCGTCTCGGAAAAAGTTAATGACACCCTTCTCTTTATTAAAGACACCACCGCCACCCTTATCTTGAGGAGGGAATTGACCGGAGAGTTGTCTTTAAGAATCTGTTCCATCACCCCCTATGATTCCAATGCCGGTATGTATGATACGCTCTTTCTTCCGGTTGACTCCGTCGTGAAGAAGTCCTTCCGTGCCACCACTTGGCAGTGGGGTCATTTTGAGCCGATAAAGAAGGATACCGCGGAAAGGACCTGGCGGTTAGTAAAGATTACCGGCTGTTATGTCATCTCCATCCCGGATGAGGAAAACTCTGTGCTCATCCCCTACCCGGTCGCTTTAATCTCTCCTGATAAGGTAGACTCGGTATTCTCGTTTGGCTATATGTCGCCCCGGGATTCAACGAAGTTTGGGGACCGCCGTCTCTATTATTATCTTGACACCGCCTGTCTTAAGAAAGATTCCCTTCTCTTCTTTACCGGAGGCAAGACCTTAAAGGCAAATATCACCCCTTGGTTAAATCCCGACGACACGGTGTTAAAATTTATCTCGTTTATGGACAACTCGGTGATGGAGAGAAAGGAGGCGATGGCGGGGATTACTCTCCCCACCTTCTCTCTCCCCACCTTCTTTCGGATTAACCTCATGGTCTTCACCTGTGAGGCTTTAACTTATGAGAAGAAAAATCTGAGAGGCATAATCTGGGGTGTCAGTTCCCGGATAAAGTAGGAGGGTCTATGTGGCGAATTTTTCCCATTTTTCTTCTCTTCGCCATAGTTTTTGCCGGTCCAACCGGCAAGATTGTGGGAAAGGTGGTTGACGCTCAGACGAACGAGCCCTTAGTCGGTTGTGATGTCTTAGTCGTCGGAACGGAACTTGGTGCCAGTGTGGAGAAGGATGGAAGGTATTCTATTATTAATGTCCCGGTGGGCACTTATGATGTGGAGGCGAGTATGGTCGGTTATGAGCCGGTGATTGTCAAGGGCGTCCGGGTGATGGCTGACCAGGTGACGACGGTCAACTTCAAGTTGCGCCCGACGGTGATTGAGCAGAAGCCGGTGGAGGTGATTGGCGAGCGGCCGATGGTGGTGCCGAGCGCGGTCCAGACCACCCGGATCGCCTCCGCGGAGGATATCGCCCGGCTGCCGGTGACCCAGATTACGCAGTTGATTAGTCTTTCGGCGGGTGTCGTCTCCCGGGGTGGCTTCCAGTATATCCGGGGTGGCCGGAATGATGAGATCGTCACTTTGGTTGATGGCATTGCCGCGGTTGACCCATTCTATCATATCGCCTATCACCGTCCGCCTTCGCAATCGGTAGAAGAAGTACAGTTAATTACTGGTGGCTTTGATGCGGAATACGGCGAGGCGATGTCCGGGGTAGTTCAGATCTCCACTAAGGAAGGTGGCGAAAGGCTCGCCGGGGGTTTCCGGTATACGACGGATGATTTCCTACCGGAGGATTTAGACTTCGGGTATAATCTCACCCAATTGAATTTTGGTGGTCCTCTATTTTCTAAGTCTTTCCGGTTCTTCTTCTCCGGGGAGATCTGGAATGCCGATGATGCCTCACCCACCCGGTATAAGTTAAATAAGCCCAGGCAGGAATATACTGGTCAGGGTAAGTTCACTTATCGTTTGCCCAAGACGCGTGTTTCTTTGGATTACTACACTTCTTGTTTGCAGTGGGATATCTTCTCTAATTCTTGGAAGTATTGGTTAAAGAGGGCGGGGGCGGTTCGTAGTTATGGGGATAAGTTCGGTTTTGGCCTCAATACGATGCCGGATAAGAATACGGTCTTAGAGGTGAAGTTGGGTTATCACTATTACGACCGGATGCAATCGGTGCGCAGTTATGAGGACGAAGAGAAGGATAAGGGGCATCTCTTGGAGAAGTTGGGCATCTGGCAGAGGTATATTATGAAGTCAGAGGACTTTGTCTTTAGAAACGAAAGGATTCCTGGTCATCCGATTTATGATAATAAACCGGCACCACCCGAGACCGCGATTTTGTATCTCTTTAAGGACCAGAAGGCGGCGTGGGAAGAAGGAACTCCCTATACCACGAATAACCCCTGGGGTGTTTATGGAATGTTTTATGGGGTTGGCGATTATCGGCTCTGGCACTATCGGCAGTCAAAGACCTATATCGGGAAACTTGATTATACGAAGCAACTCGGAACGGTCCATGAGGTAAAGACCGGTTTTGAGACGAAGTTTTATAACCTGTGGCTCCTTGAAAACTCTCTGCCCTGGACCTCCATGCCCTTCTGGGATGCTTACCGAAAGAAGCCCTATCAACTCGCCTGTTATTTACAGGATCGGGCAAACTTTGAGGATTTGGTTGTGAGGGCGGGCTTGCGGTTTGATTTTATCAATCCCCGTTCCAAAAAGGATGCGACCCCTTACAATGTGATTGACGATTCTATGATCCCGGCGAAACCGAAGTTTAAGATCTCCCCAAGGTTGGGGATTGCCTTCCCGATTACCGAAAGGATTAAGTTCCGGTTCTCGTATGGCCATTTCTTCCAGACCCCATCCTTTACCAATCTCTATGAGAGTTTGGAGGCGGACATTGTGCGCCGGGGCAATATCATTGTTGGCGATCCGGACTTGGAGGCGCAGAAGACGGTCGCCTATGAGACCGGTTTTGAAGCCCAACTCTCCGATGTTTTTGCCTTTGACTTAACCCTCTTCTATAAAGATATCTATGACTTAGTCGGGACAAGACCAATCTCCGCGCTGCCGATGAGTTATACCATCTTGACCAATGTGGAATACGGAAGGACCTTCGGTTTTGAGTTGGGTTTCCAGAAGCGATTGAGTCGCGCCTGGCAGGCGCGGGCGAATTATACCTTCTCAATTGCCAAGGGGACCGCGGCTGACGCCTGGCAGTGGTATAGTTATAACTACCAAGGGATTCCCTTCACCCAGATTGACTATTACTTAGACTACGACCAGAGGCATCTTGTCAATTTTGACTTTGGTCTTGCCTTCCCGCAAGATTTCTTCTTCTTCCCCTTGCGCGACTTTAATGCGGGTTTCGTGTTCACCTACGGCACCGGCTTCCCTTATACCCCAACCGATTTACGGGGCACAAGAACCGGGGATTTGAACTCCGGAAGGATGCCTGCCACCTGGAATGCGGATTTAAGGCTTTCAAAGGAATTTCGGCTCGGTGGCATCCGGCCGGTTTTGGTCTGCGACATCTTGAACGTGTTTAATCATATCAATGTGACCAGTGTCCACGCGGCGACCGGCTTACCCAACTTTGACGGTCAGGTCTATACGATTGGGGAATTTACCTATGGCCATATCCCGGGGGATCCGACCTATCATCCGGCAAGGGATTATAACCATGATGGCTACATTAACCAGTGGGAGCGGTATGATTCTTATATCCAGGCAAGGCGGGATTATGTTGACTCCCCAACCAACTATGGACCACCGAGGAGGATTAGGTTGGGACTGGAATTTGGATTTTAGGAGGAAGTATGAAAAAGGGGCAAATTTTATTAGTTCTCTCTTTAATTGCCTGCCAATTTATCCTGGCGAGAAGTGTTACGAGTAGCCAAGGACGGAAAATCTACGATAAGAAATGGCTCAATGCCAACCGGCTTGTGATGCCCATCTATAACGACGGGAGGTTCGGGATTGATGTCGGTACTGGAACTGACCAGGCGGGTGGCTATTGGCCTAAGCCACTAAGAAACTTCTATATCTTTGGGGCTGGTATCTGGTTTGGTTATATCTCGGCAACGGGGGAGACCTGTGTCACCTATGGCTACAATCCGAACTCCGGGGCAAGCGAGATGGTGCCGGTGATTAAAAAAGACTTCGCTAGTGGTTATGAGGGTGATCTGGATTATAGAATCTATATCTTCCCTACGGATTGGCCACCACCAAAGGATAAGTTTACGGTTACTACCTCTTCGGGAGATACGATTGTCTTCTGTCCCCAGGAGACCTTATCAATTCAGGATGCCTGGTCCTGTTTTTCCGACCACGATTCAAAAAAGCACGACCCGGGTGATACAAGACCGATTGGGGTTGATATCAGTATGACATGTTATGTCTGGAATTTGCCCACGAACCGGGATATGATCTTCATCCGGTATGACCTAAGGAATGTGACAAGTGAGACCTTGAAGAAGTGTTATGTCGGTGTGGTCTTGGATGCGGATGTCGGGCAATATTCCGATGATATGATGGGGATGGTGGTGGATAGGAGGGTGACGCCACCAAGGCCGATGAGATACGTCTGGAATAAGGCAAGGACCGATTCCGTCTGGGTTGATAACTTGGCTTGGATTTATGACAATGACAATCGGGAGAGTCCGGGTCGTTTCTGGGAAAGGGGGACACCGGGTGCGGTCGCCTATGACTTCTTACAGACCCCTTATGCCTTAGATGACAGTCTTGATAATGACGGCGATGGTTTAGTTGACCGGGAAGAACTTGACTCTGCCTATATCACGAATAACTTCCCGCACCTCATTGATGCGGATGGCGATGGGATTCCGGCTTGGCGTGACTTCTCGGAGATTGAACAGTTGGGAATGACCGCCTGTAAGTTCTTCCCGATTGAAAACGACCCGAGAAATGACCCAGAAAGGTATTTGGCGATGGCGGGCTATACCCATTATTTAAGACCACCCCAATACGACCCTTATGACGATGATGATGCCACCCCTGCGGATAAGAGATTTTTACAATCTTCCGGACCTTTCACCTTACTACCGGAATCAACGGTCACTTTGATGCTGGCGGTAATCTGTGCCAAATACGGAGAAGAAGGTGAACCGGCGAACCAGAGGGATACCTGGGATTTGGCTAAGGCATCAGTAGAGGCGCAAAGGGTTTATGACAATAACTGGCTCTTACCGGCGGCACCGTTAGTGCCTAATTTCTGGGTTGTCCCAGGGGATAAGAAGGTGACTGTGGTTTGGGATAATTCCAAAGAGAGGGTGCCTGATCCATTCTACCGGATCGCATCCAGAACTGACCCGACCTATCGGCAGTATGACTTTGAAGGTTATAAGGTCTATAAGTCAACGGATGGGATTAACTGGTCGCAGGTTGCCATCTGCGATTTGAAGAATGGGATAAGATGGGCGGATACGGCAATCACCTATAAGGTTGTGGGTGGTGAGACAACGAAGGTAGAGAGTATCTATACCTGGGCGAATGATAAGGGTCTTTTCTACTCTTATGAAGACAAGGATGTGATAAATGGGCTGGAATACTACTATGCGGTTACGGCCTTTGACTACAACTTTATGCGGGGCGAGAGATTGGTCTTGGAAGCGGGAATTCAGGAGAAGATGGCAATTCCGAGAAAGGAAGCGGCTAACTATTTAGCGCCGGAGGGGGAGATAGAACAAGTGAGGGGTGATAAAGATAATACCCGAGCAAAATTTGAGATTCTAAAAACCAATCCTAAGGAAGTGAGAGATGAGGAATATCTCTTACATTTCATCTCTCCGGCTTATGATACAATCATGAAAGGTCCTATCTACCGGGCGCTCTTAACTAAGAAAAATGATACCATCCTTCTATTAGATACCATTCGGTTATTCTATGATACAACCGGCAAAATTAGAACTTACAATATTCCCTATTTCTTTGGCATTGAACCGAAACTGACCTTTGAGTTAGACTCGGCGATTAATCCCTTTGATAGTATCAAAGTGAAGGGGCTCTATCCCGTAGAGACACTGAAAGTGGTTTCCGTGGCACCTTTAATGTGGGCATTTCGGGGTAGTGACTATAAATTAGTCTGGAAACGGGTTGGTGATTCCTTAACCCTTGATGTTTATGACCTGACAAACGACACCCTGGTTAATTATACCCCGCTCTCCGGTTATACCGGAAATCGGATTAAGGATGGTGATGGTTGGGCATTCCAGTACGGTCCAACCGCTATCCCTTCCCCGACTTTAAGGATTAACGAGAAGGCGATCTATTTACCGGGTGGCTATATTAAATTCCGACCGGGTGGTGGTGATACCCTGACCCGTTATCTTTACTCCTTGATTCAACCGGGCGATACCTGGTATGTCTATTCTAATAAGAGTTATGGTTGTGCCCTCTCTTATACCAAATGGGAGATCAAGACCAAGGCGGCAATAATTGACACCCTAACGAAAAAAGAGTTTAAGGTGAAGGTTGTGCCCAATCCGTATATTGTGACCAACCAGTGGGAGAAGACAACCCTTTCCCGGAAGATTGCCTTCACCGGTCTTCCGAATAAATGCAAGATTCGGATCTATAATATGGCGGGGGATCTAGTGAAGATCATTGAACACGAATCCCAAGATTTTGGTGGCACTGCGACCTGGAATCTTTTAAATACCCACGACCAGAAGATTGCCTCTGGTGTTTACATCTTCTATGTGGAATCCGCGATTGGCGAATATGTGGGAAAGTTTGCGGTTGTCTATTAGGGAGGCTAAGATGAGAAAGCGAACACTAATTCTAATTTTAATTACCCTTTTCCTTTTCTCCTTCGCCCAGGAGGAGAAGGAACCCTTTGATAAAAGGGGTACGACCGCCGCTCCTTTCTTAAAGATTGGGGTTGGTCGGGCTACCGGAATGGGAGAGGCATTTGTTGCCTTATCCGATGATCCTTCTGCCATCTTCTATAACCCGAGTGGTCTCACCCATCTCACCAAGCGGGAGATAATGGTTAACTACATTGATTGGCTTGCGGATGTTACCCATAACTACCTCTCTTTCTGCACACCGATCACCGGGCTGGGGGTTTTGGGTCTTTCGGTTTGCGCCTTAAACATTGGCGATTTAGAATACTATCGGGTTGATAGTTTGGGAACACCGGTGCGGGAAGATGACTCTTTACTTATGACCTTCCCTTGTGCCGATTTCTCCTTTGGCATCTCTTTTGCCCGGATGATTACCGACAAACTATCCTTTGGGACAACCGTGAAGGGGATTTACGAAAAGATTTGGGATATGGTCGCTTCCAGTATCGCCTTAGACCTTGGTTTACACTACAATACCGGCTTCCGTTCTTTAAGGCTTGGTGCTTCTATGTCTAACTTCGGTCAGGAGATGTCTTTTTCCGGAAGGCAATTGGACCGGATTGAAAAGGATCCGGTGACGGGTAAAGAGGTTCCGGTTCGGTATAAGACAACCCCCTTTGCCCTCCCGACCATTTTCCGTTTCGGGATTGCCTACAACCTGATTGATAAAGAGAGGGAGAAGTTGGTCTCCTGTTTGGACCTTGTCCACTATAACGATATCAACGAGACCTTCAATTTCGGTTTGGAGTATAATATCGGGAATCTCCTCTTTCTGCGCGGTGGTTATATCTTAAATACCAGTGAGACCTACCGCAGTGCCGAAAAAGGGGTTGGTCCGCTTACCGGTTTATCGGGTGGTTTGGGTTTAGCCTTCAAGACCGGGGAGAATCTCTCTTGGCTTTTGAACTACAACTACCGCCACAACCAGTTCCTTTCCGGTTCTCATCGGCTCACGCTTAATATCGGGTTTTAATCTAATTCCCGAAAAGGAGAGGGCGGTCGGTAAAACCGGCCGCCCTTTTTTTAAATGGCAAGAATCTTCCTTTTCCTTTTAGTTTTTGGTCTATTGCCGGCTACGGAGTGGACGGTAATTTTTTATTTGGATGGCGATAATGGTCTCTCCCAAGCCGCGGCTAGTCTTTTAGAAAGTATGAGTCGCTTTGGCAGGAATCCGAATGTAAAGATTGTGGCTCTAATTGATTACCTTTCTTCTCCGCCTGCGGTTTATGAGATTCTTTCCGGGGAGAAGCACTTAAAAGTTTCTCTCCCGGAAAGGGATTTGGCAGATATAAATTTCTTTTCTGAGTTTATCACCTTCTGTCGGGAAAATTATCCCGCCCCGAAGTATATTTTAATCTTCTATGACCACGGCAATGGCTGGTATCCAGAAGTTTTTCCTCTCATTCAGCGGGCAATTCTTTATGATGCCTCATCCGGAAATTCGGTTGGCGTAGCCGGGGGAGGTTTGAAAGATTTTTTAAGAAGGGCAAAGGAGATTTTGGGTAAGGAGATCACAATCGTTCTCTTTGATGCCTGCCTGATGGGAGAGATTGAAGTTCTAAGCGAAATAAAGGACTATTGCCAAATTTGTCTTGCTTCTCCTTCTTTAATCCCCATCGTTGCCTGGGACTATGAAGGTTTCTTGGATACCTTGGAGAAGAACCCAAAAATCAAAGCGGAGGAGTTGGCTCGGGTTTTAATTGACCTAATTAAAAGGAAAGGGGGGGAGGGGACTTATTCCGCTTATGATTTATCCCTTTTGAGAAAGGTTAACCTGAAAGAGTTGACTGAAAAGTTGAGAAGGAAGGAGAGACTTTTTTTAGAAGCAAAAAGGAGGCTCTGCCTCACCTATCCCCTCCAGGAGGCTCCTCCCTCTCCCCAGGATTGTCATATTGACCTTCTTTACTTCTTAAAAATTTTGGGGATGGAAACCAAATTAAGAAAGACACTCATTGCCACCAATAAAGAAGAAGTCTCGGGTCTTGGAGTTTGGTTTCCTTTCACCTATGGGGAGTTTAAGCGCTGGTATAGGGATTACCTCACCTTACAATTTTCAAAAGAGTCCTTCTGGGGGCATTTCCTCTACTATTACTACGGGATTGACGATATAAAACCGACACCAAGTAAACTGACGAAAAGTGAGGTAGGCGAAGAGAACGAATTTGTCATCTCTTGGCAACCTTCCTTTGACTTCGCTCCGGTTAACTACCACCTCTATTCTTTTACCGCTTCGGAAACCATCTTCTTTGATTCCGCAAATGACTTAAACAGATGGGAGGGAGATTTTACCCTTTCCGGTCGGGCTCATTCCCGGCCTTTCTCCTTCTTCTCGGGGATCGGTAATCATCGGGAGAGCAGTTTAAGGTTAAAGGAGGCACTCTCTTTGCCCGAGGGGGGGATTTTATTCTTCTGGGTGTATTACGAAACCGAAGAGGAGTACTTTGATGGCGAAAGAAAAAGGGATATATTATATGTTGAAATCTCAAGGGATGGTAAGAATTGGGAAAGGATAGATTCCCTATACGGAAGGAATTTAACCTGGCGTCTCTTCTCTTATCTCCTTCCTCCCGCCCCCAATCTCTTTTTAGGATTTCGCTACCAAGCGGATAGCACCCGAAATCTCCTTGGGGTCTTCATTGACGACATTACCGTTCTTTCCCTCTCCCAATTAAGAAGGTACGGTTTGGTGCTTAAAGATACCTTTTTTGTCCTCTTTAATCAACCAAAAGGAATCTACCATTTCTTTCTCATCCCCGAAGATTCTTGTGGCAATAGAGGTTTCCTTTCCGATTTCCTTACCCAGGAGGTAGAAAAACCTGCTCGTCCTTTCTCTTTCCCCTCGCCTTTCTTTTCGGAAACGGGGATATTCCTGGATGGGGAGGAGAAGGGGGATTTGGTGATAGTTGACATTTTGGGCAGGGTTAGACGGCGGCTCTCTTTTTCCCAAAGGGAAATTTATTTTGATGGTCGGGACGGTTATGGAAGAAGACTTCCTCCGGGCATCTATTTTCTCAAAAGCAAAAAGGGGAGAGGGGGAAAGATATGTAAAGTAGGCTTTTAGATTTCTTGGGGCAACAATTTTGCGAGGCTGACATACAAGGACCAGATAAGAATCACAATGCTGCCGAAAGCGGTGGCGACTGGTGCTCCGAACTTTTGAGCAACCGCCCCCGCCAGAAGGCTCCCCACCGGGAACATCCCCATAAACATCATCACGTAGAAACTCATCACCCTCCCCCGGAGGTTATCCGGGACGACTTCTTGGAGAATGGTATTGACGGTCACATTTTGCATAATCACCCAGAGGCCGAGACCGAAGAGTAAGAAGAGGGAGGGGAGAAAGAGCTTTTGGAAGGAGAAGATGAGAAGAAAAAGGGCAAAGGAGAAACTGGCAATGATGATAACTTTCCCCTTTTTTAGATCTTTTCCTAAGATGGCTAAAAGACTGGCTCCGGAGAGAGAACCGAAACCAACCGCGGACATCATCATCCCGTAACCCTTAACCCCAACCCGCAAGATATCCCGAGCAAATACCGGGACTAAGGTTAAGAATGAAACCCCAAAGACGCTCAAAAATCCGACCATAAGAATTAATAAAAGAATTTCTCTATTTTTTAGAATATAACGGAAGGCATCTTTTAGGTCTTTACTGTAAGAACTCTTCTCCGGCGGTAGAAATGCTGTGCGGATGAAGATGAGACCAAAAATCACGGGTAAGAAACTTAAACCGTTAACTAAAAAGCAGAAAGCGATACCCACAGTAGTGATTAAAAGACCAGCCACGGCTGGGCCAATCATTCTTGCCAAGTTGAAGATTAAAGAATTTAAAGCAACCGCATTCATCAGGTCTTCTTTATTAACCAGTTCCTTAACAAAGGATTGACGACCCGGAGCATCAAAGGCAAAGACCATCCCAGCGAGTGCTTCTAAGATGAGAATGTGCCAGACTCTAATCAATTGGAGGTAGACCAATCCCGCAAGGAGGAAAGCCAAAATGGTGAGGGTGGTTTGGGTGAATAAAAGGAGGTTGCGTTTATAGACCCGGTCGGCAAAGAGACCACCGAGGAGGGAGAAGATGAGAATTGGGATAGAGCCGATAAAAGCCACTAAGCCTAAGATAAAAGGGGAATTGGACAATTGTAAAACTAACCAACTGCGGGCAACATTCTGCACCCAAGTTCCGATTAAAGAGATTATCTGTCCAAACCAGAAGAGGCGGAAGTTTTTATAACTTAAAGCCCCAAGCCTATTTCCAATGCTCTTTGCTGTCACGAAAAAGGATTATAACCAATTTTTTCTAAAAGTAAAATGGAATTAAGGGGAAATTTCGTGTCAGAAAATGGGGGGTATTTCCGTTATTTATATGTAGGGGTATTGGGTTCTCATCCCAACCCCGAAAAGAGAGGCGTGATATGAGATGAAAAAGATTCTTGAAGAGCAGGGGATTTCGGTTATTTATCACTTTGCCGATTATGCCTTTGGCAGAAAGGTCTATAAACTCTTAAAGGGAGGTCCTATGGGAGATTAGGGAGAGATTAGTGGAGAAATAGGTCTAAAATAAAACTTGAGTTAAGTGAGAAGAATTTTATGAGAAAGGAGGGGTTTATCTTTATAAAAAGGGGTGTAGCATACAGGGGATGGTATCGGGGTTCTAATGGAAAGTCTAAATAATGGTCTAATAATTGGTTTAATTTCAGGTTTAATCAAAAAGCTAAAAAGAGGAATAAAAGTAGGGGCAATAAGAAGGATGATTGGAGATCTAATTAGAGATTCAATCGGCTGTCCAATTGATAGTCTAACGGGGAGTGTAAATGTCGGCTTAGCCGAATTTATAATTGGCGTGATTAATCTCCTTCACTTTTGAAGCCTTCCAAACTCGTCTTGAATTACGCCTCCCCCCAGAACTGTATCGTTATCGTATAGGACTAACGATTGGCCGGGGGTGATTGCCCATTTTGGCTCCTCAAATCTAACCAGAATCTGGTCTTTTCCTAACCAGTTAACTATTGCCCAACTCTCCTTATCTTGATGCCGAATCTTTGCCTTCGCCCTTAAACCATCAGGAATTTCCACAAATAGATTCAATTGGGAGACAAGAGCCTCTTTCCCATAAGTATCTTTTTCTTCCCCTAAGACGATTGTATTATTTACCGGATCGGTTTTTATCACATATAATCTCTTCCCCCTGGCGATACCCACCCCTCTCCTCTGGCCAATTGTGTAATAGATAATCCCCTTATGCTGCCCAATCTCTTTTCCTTCTCGGTCCAAAATCGGACCCGGTTTTGCCGCGTTCGGGTAAAATTTTAATAGAAATCGAGGATAATCGTCATCGGGGATGAAACAGATCTCTTGGCTTTTTGGTTTTTCCGCCGTGACAAGATTTGCCTTTCGGGCAATCTCTCTCACCTCTTCCTTTCCGTAATCGCCAATGGGAAAGAGGATTCTTTTAAGTCTCTCTTTGGGTAGGGCATAGAGAAAATAGGATTGGTCGTATTTTAGTACCTTTCCTTTTTTTAGGAAAGAGTTTTCAATCCGGGCGTAGTGACCAGTAGCAATGTATCCCGCCTCATCCGGAAAGAGTTGTGCCAGACGCTCTAATACCTTACCAAACTTAATTTTTTGGTTACAGACGATACAAGGGTTGGGTGTCCTTCCGGAGAGGTAAGATATTAAAAAATCTTCCACCACCAGTTTTTTGAACTCTTCTCTTAAATCCAGGGTGAGATGGGGGATTCTTATTTCCGCGGCGCAAGCCGCAGCATCCCGAATTGCCTTTTGCCCGCAGCAAGACTTTCCCCCTGCTTCTCCTTCCCATAGGAGGAGAGTGACCCCCACTACCTCATAACCCATCTCCTTCAAAAGATAGGCGGCGGTAGCAGAATCAACTCCCCCGGACATAAGGCAATAGACCCTTTCTTTCATCCCAAAAAGATAAGGATAGTTTCTTTAAGGTCAAGAGATTGACAGAGAGCCGATTTTGAATTATATTACAGAATATATGAAAAAAGATAAGACTGAAATAGGAAAAGGTGTCCTTTTCTTACTTTGCCTTTTCCTTAGTTGCCCAAAGGAGAAGAATAGAGGAACTTTTTATTTCCCCTTGGCGGTTGGCAATCGGTGGGTCTATGAATATTCTGCCTCAGAGTGGAGCGAAGGGGAAGTTGATACCTTAGAAAAGGGTCAAGTAGAAATTTTAATTACCGCCAAAGATTCCTCAGGCGGTAGGGAACTCTACCGGGTTTTTGGGAAATTGATTGTTGAGGGGGATACTTCTTCTTGGGTCTCATTCTGGGGATTAGAGGAAGCAGGTATCCTCCAGTATGATTCCTTAGGGGTAACTTTTGATACCTTTCTTCCTTTACCCTTAGAAAAAGGGAGGGTTTGGCGGATGGTCTCTTTTTACCTTCTTCTCCTCCGGGATGAACCTCATTCCTATTATGCGCACCTTTTCGGAGATGATACCGTAAGAGTTGGCGAGGAGAAGTTTGACACCGCGCAAAGGATTGATTACACCTTGGAAGAAGAGGAGATTAGAGGTTCCTTCTGGTTAGTAAAAGAGATTGGCTTAGTAAAGTTAGTTGATAAAGAGGGAGATATGGATTCTTATACCGAATTTATCTTTGATTGGAAAAGGGAGGGATAGATGCCGCTTTCAAAGTTAAAAAAGAAGGAAATAATTGAAAAGTTTAAACTTCATGAAAGTGATACCGGCTCACCCGAAGTTCAGATTGCGGTCCTTACGGAAAGGATCAACCAACTGACCGAACACTTAAAGGTTCACAAGAAGGATAAACATTCCCGAATCGGTTTGATAAAGATGGTGAATCTGAGAAGGCGCCACCTCAATTATCTCCAGAGGCATCATAAAGAGCGCTACCTAAAGATTGTAGAAAAACTTGGCTTACGGGGTTAGATAACGTTTTTCAATGGTTAAAGTAGAAAGAGAGATTGGTGGTCGGAAGATTATTTTGGAGACCGGAAATTTAGCCAAACAATCCGAAGGGAGTTGTTTAATTCGCTACGGCGATACGATTGTCCTTTCCACCGTCAATTTTCGGCGGGAGGAGACGAAGTTCGTTTCGGTTCTCCCCTTAACCGTTGATTATCGGGAATTTTCTTATGCCGCGGGAAAAATTCCCGGGGGATTTTTCAAAAGGGAGGGGAGACCCCGCGATACGGAGATTTTAACCTCCCGCCTCATTGACCGCCCCCTCCGTCCCCTCTTTCCCAAAAATTTCTGTTACGAGACCCAAATTATCTCTCTCCTCCTCTCTTTTGACCAAGAAAATGCCGCGGACTTTCTTGGGATAATTTCTGCCTCTTCGGCTCTTTTACTCTCTTCCTTACCTTTTAATAC
This sequence comes from candidate division WOR-3 bacterium, assembly GCA_039801905.1. NCBI lineage: Bacteria > Pseudomonadati > Caldifarciminota > Caldifarciminota bacterium. The sequence continues at coordinate 28,697 of JBDRVQ010000008.1, forward strand.
GCCGGTTGGTGCCTGCCGGGTTAGTAAGTTTGGTTCGGATTTTGTTGTTAACCCCGCGGTCTCCTCCTTCCCTTCGGCGGATCTCAATTTGGTAGTGGCTGGCACTAAAGATTCTATTCTGATGGTGGAAGGGGAAGGAAAAGAGGTTTCTATTTCCGATCTGGAGAAGGCGCTGCGGCTTGCTACTGAGGTAATAAGAGAGATTTGTGAATTGGAAGAGGAGTTCGTCTCTCTTTCCGGCCGGGAAAAGGGGATCTTCTCTCTGCCGGAGGTTAATCCGGAGTTGGCAAGGTGGATTAAAGAGAGGGAGGAGGAGATTTGCCAGGCTAATGAGTTACCAAAGAAAGCGGAAAGGGAGGAGTACCTTTATGCCCTCTTCCACCGGTTTAAGGAAGAATTGGCAAATTCTTTCCCTAATCTTTTAGATTTAGAAGAGCAGATAAGACAGGTGATGGAAGAGATCCTGCGCCGGAATATGAGGGAGAAGATTCTTAACCGGGGAATAAGAATTGACGGTCGGACTCCGGAGGAGATTCGTCCGATATCTTGTGTCGTCTCCATCCTTCCCCGGACGCATGGCAGTTGTCTCTTTACCCGAGGGGAGACCCAATGTTTGGCGGTTGTCACTCTGGGAACCAAAGAAGACGAGCAAATTATTGACGCCCTCACCGGTGAGATTCCCAAAAGTTTTATGCTCCATTATAACTTTCCCCCTTTTTCTACGGGGGAGGTGAAGCCACTCCGTGGTCCTTCAAGAAGGGAGATTGGTCACGGTGCTTTGGCGGAGAGGTGTTTGGAGGTTTTATTGGAAAAAGATTCCTTCCCCTACACCATTCGGGTCGTTTCCGATATTTTAGAATCTAATGGGAGTTCTTCTATGGCAACGGTCTGTGGCGCTTGTCTCGCTCTAATGGATGCCGGGGTACCGATTAAGAGTCACTGTGCGGGCATCGCTATGGGTTTAATAAAAGAAGAGGATAAGTATGTTTTACTTTCCGATATCTTAGGTCAGGAAGACCATTACGGGGATATGGACTTTAAGGTCGCGGGCACTAGGAAAGGGATTACCGGTTTGCAACTTGACTTAAAGACAGAGAAGGTCAGTTTAGAGATTTTAACCGAAGCCTTAAAAAAGGCGGAAAAAGGGATCCATTTTATTATTGACATTATGGAGAAGACCCTTTCCAAACCCCGAGAAAAAATTTCCGAATATGCCCCGAGAATTGTCACCTTCAAAATCCCAAAGGAGAAGATTGGGGAGGTGATTGGTCCCGGAGGAAAGGTGATCCGGAAGATTATTGAAGAGACCGGAGTGGAGATTAACATTGCGGACGATGGCTTAGTTCAGATTGCCGGTCCAGCAGAAAAGCAGGTGGAAGAGGCAAAAAGCCGGATTTTAGCAATCACCGCCGAGGTGGAAGTGGGGAAGATTTATTTGGGGGTGGTGAAACGGATTGTCCCCTTCGGCTGTTTTGTGGAGATTTTACCCGGTAAAGAAGGGCTCTGCCACATCTCCCAACTCTCCGACCGGAGAATTCGGGATGTGCGGGAGGTGGTAAAGGTTGGTGATCGGGTGAAGGTGAAGGTAATTAAGATTGATGAGATGGGACGAATCAACCTCTCTAAGAAACAGGCGGAAGGAAGAAATTTCCGGCGATGATTCGGAAAGAGGTGGTTAATGGGCTGAGGATAATTCAGGAGGATTTCCCATTCCTTCCCTCTGCGGCTTTGGGGATTATCTTCAATTTTGGTTCACGGGACGAAGATAAAGAAAACAACGGGATGACCCACTTTATTGAACATACCCTCTTTAAGGGAACGAAAAAAAAGTCGGCTCGGGAGATTTCCTTAGCTGCTGAGTCCTTAGGCGCCCATCTTGATGGTTTCACCGCCCGGGAGGCGACCGGTCTTTATGCCCGGTTCTTGAAAGAAAAGACAGAAGAGGTCTTAGAACTCTTATCGGAAGTTGCCTTTTCTCCGGTCTTCCCCGAAGAGGAGATTGAAAAAGAAAAGAGGGTTATCCTCCAGGAGATAAGGGAGGCAGAAGAAGATCCCGAGGATAAGGTATTCTCCATCCTCTTTGAAACTCTCTTTCCCGATCACCCTCTGGGGCGTCCCATTACGGGTATTTCGGAAACGGTTAAAAAATTTTCTCGGGAGAAGATTCTTTCTTATTTTGGGAGTAATTACCGAAAAGAGAGGATCATTTTAGTATTGGTAGGCGATAAGACCTTTTGCCAAAAAGAATGGGAAATTGGCAATGGCGATAGCAAAGCAGATATCTCTTTCCGAAAAAGGGAGAAGCCGAGTTTTCCGGAAAGAAGGGTGCGGGTTGAGAGGCGAAAGGAGTTGGAAAGTGTCCATGTGGTGGTTGCCCAACCGGTTCTCATTCACCCCCAGCAGCGCTATGCCCTTTCGGTCTTAAATACCGCTTTTGGCGGTGCCCTCTCTTCTCCCCTCTTTCAACGCTTGCGGGAGGAGGAAGGTTTGGTTTACCAAATCTCTTCCTTTATTGATTTTTATTCCGATTGTGTCCTTTTTGGTATCTATTTTGTCACCAACCAGAAGGATCTACCCCAGGCATTAAAAATTACGAGCGAGGTGAGAGAAAGATATTACCGAGATGGTTTCTCGCCTAAGGAAATGGCGGTGGCTCTTAATTTAACAAAAAGTTCTATTATCCTCTCCCAGGAGAGTCCCCTCCACCGACTTTTTGCCCTGATGCGCAGCGAGTTGCTCTTTGGGGAGACTCTAACCTTGGGGGAGATTCTTAACAATTACGAGAAGGTAGAATTGGCGGAAGTAAATTTTTTAGTCAAGGAGGTTCTCACTCCGCCCTTAGTGATTGCCGCGGTGGGCAATATCAGAGAGAAGGAGTTAGAGCCTTTTTTAGAAAAATGATAAATATTCTGGAGGGAAGATGAAGGTCTTATTCATCAGTAGGAAAGAAGTTTACGAGCTTCTTGATATGGAAGCCACTCTCCAAGCAACCGAGACCGCCTTTCGGGAGAAGGGGTTGGGTAACGTCCAGATGCCTCCGAAAATGTATCTCTTCTACGAAAAGTATGCCGGCGACTTGCGGGTGATGCCTTCTTATATCACCTCTTTGGATATTTCCGGGGTGAAGGTTGTCAATGTTCATACTGAAAACCCGAAAAATTATAAATTACCAACGGTGATGGCGACGATTATTCTGATTGACCCGAAGAGCGGCTTTCCCTACGCGATAATGGATGGCACTTGGATTACAACAATGCGCACCGGCGCGGCTTCGGGTGTGGCGACAAAATATCTTGCCCGAAAAGAGAGTAAAATTCTTTCTCTAATTGGTTGCGGCGTCCAAGCGGAGACCCAATTACAGGCGATTTTAGCGGTTGCTCAGATTGAGAAGGTTAAGATATTTGATGTTGCCGAAGAGCGGATGGTGGATTTTATCAAGAAGGCGAAAACTTTTACTTCCATCCCAATTATTCCGAGCGCCTCTCTGGAGGAATGCGTTCGGGATTGTGATATCCTCTGCACCCTCACCCCCGTACGAAAACCAATCATCCAATCGGAATGGATAAAACCCGGTTGTCATATTAATGCCATTGGGGCGGATGCTCCAGGAAAAGAGGAATTAGACCCAAAAATCCTTTTGGCGGCCAAAATCTTTATTGACGATTGGGAACAGGCGCTCCATTCCGGAGAAGTAAATGTCCCTTATGCCCAGGGGATGATCAAAAAAGAGGATATCAGAGGAGAATTGGGAGATCTGATCTGCGGGAAGATTAAAGGGAGAGAGAAGGAGGAGGAGATCACCATTTTTGATTCCACCGGTTTAGGAATCCAAGATCTCGTCACCGCCGATTATGTCTATAAGAAGGCAAAGGAGAAAAAATTTGGGAAGGAATGGGAGATCATCTAATCCTCGTGCTTAAAAGATGCGCATCTTAATGGTCTCGGATGTCTATTTCCCTCACATTGGTGGCATTCCGGTTCACATCTATAACCTCTCGCGGGAACTAAAAAAATTTGGACACGAGGTGAAGATTTTGACGACCAATTATTCGACGAGAATTCTTGACGGTGTTAAATACCTACCTGATGAAGAGGATGTCTATCGGGTTGGGCGGGCGCTGGTGATCCGTTCGAATAAATCTTGGGCTTCCGTCTGCTTTGGCTTTCGTTTGGGAAAAGAAGTAAAAAAGGTTCTCTCTTATGGCTTTGACATCGTTCATATCCATGGTTCTTTAGCCCCCACCTTACCCATTTTGGCTTTACGCCATTCCCAAGCGAAAAATTTAATCACCCTCCATTCCTATTATCGGCGGAGTAAGGGTTATGCCTTCTTTCGTCCTTTTCTCCTGCCTTACTTTAAGAAATTGGATGGGGTAATTGCGGTTTCCCAGGCGGCAGTGAGGGCGACCCGCCGTTACTTTCCTGGTGAGTACTGTGTCATTCCGAATGCCATTGATCCAAATCAATTCTCTCCCGAGGTTCCGCCTTTATCCCAATTTTTAAATCACTTTCCCCGGATTTTATTTGTCGGACGTTTTGAGCCAAAAAAAGGCTTAAAATATCTACTCCAAGCCCTCCCCTTAGTAAAAAAGGTCTTTCCGAATTGCCTCCTTTTGGTTATCGGGGCGGGTCTTTTTGGTTACTCTTACAAAGAATATATTGACGAAAGCGTCCAAAAAAATGTCAAGTTCTTAGGGGTTATCAATCCTCAGGATATCCCTTCTTACTACGCCACCTGCGATATCTTTTGTGCACCCTCAGTAGACTGCGAAAGTTTCGGCATAATCCTTCTGGAGGCGATGGCTTGCGGTAAACCAGTAGTGGCCTCTAATATCCCGGGTTACCAAGAGGTGGTTAGTGATGGGGAAGATGGTTTTTTAGTCCCACCCCGTTCGCCGAAAGCGATTGCGGAGGCGATAATTAGGATTTGTCAAGATGAAGAGAAAAGAAGGGAAATGGGAGAGGCGGGAAGGAGGAAGGCTTTAACTTATTCCTGGGAGAATATTGGGAAGAAAGTGGAAGAATTCTACAAGAAGCTTTTGAGAGGGTAAAACCTAAATTTTGGAAAGGAAGGGCGAATTTTTAAATCTCTTTAAGATAAGAAACTTTTTAATCTTTGCTTTCTCTCAGGCTTTTTCCCTTTTTGGTGATAAACTTGATTATATGGCACTTCTGGCTCTCATTGCCTTTTTGTCTCAGAAATACAATTGGGATACCGCCAGGGGGATCTCTTATCTCTCGGTCGCCATTACCCTACCCACCATCCTTTTTGGTAACTTCGCGGGCGTTCTCGTTGACCGCTGGGATAAGAGGAAAGTATTGGTCATCTGTGATCTCATCCGGGCTTTTTTAGTTCTTCTCATTCCCCTTGTGGTCTTAGAGGTGGGGAGTCTCTTTTTAGTTTATCTCATCGCCTTTTTAATTTTTCTCTTTGGCCTTTTCTTCAATACCGCCCGTTTAGCGGTTATTCCCACCTTAGTTTCGCCCCGGCGGCTTTTGGCTGCCAATTCCTTCATTTCCCTCATCGGTCGGATTGCTACTTTTTTGGGCGTCCTTTTGGGAGGGGTGATTGTGGACCTTGAATTCTGGCGGAAGATTGGGATCCGCTATCCTTGGAGTGCCGGTTTCTATATTGATTCTTTTAGTTATTGGGTCTCAGCCTTCTCTCTGATCTATATCTTCCGGCGCTATCTCTTAATCCGGGAAAAGAAGAAGGAGAGTCTCTTTCTCAAAGGGAAAAACCTTTTGGCAATGGCGGGTAGTAATATAGAGAAACTATTTCTTAATCTGAAAGAGACCTATAAATTAATCTTCTCCTTTCCTCCGGTCACCTTCACCTTCCTTTCCGTATTAACTTTTGTCTTATTGGGAGCGGGCGTCTTTGTTCTTTACATACCAATCGTTCAAACCTTACCTCCGCCCAATTTAAGAATTGGTAAAGAATTGGGTTTGGGTTTAGGGACGAGGGGGGTTGGTTTTCTGGGGGCAGTTGGTTCAATTGGGTTAATTATCAGTTCCCTCTCCTATGGCATTTTAGGGCATAAAATTAGTAAGCGAATTATTGTGGTGATTTGCCTCTTCTTTTTAGGGGTGATTGCTATCCTCTCTTCTCTCACCCGTTCGGTCTTCCTACCTTTCCTCTTCTTTTTTTTAGGCGGAATTTTCCTCTCTCCCATCCTTATCGCCTGGGATACGATTCTGCAGGAGAGTGTGCCTAAAGAAATCCGCGGTCGGATCTTTTCCACCCGGGAATGGATTTTGCACTTCTTTTTTGGTCTCTTTGCCTTCATCTTTGGGCAGTTAACCACCTTCTTTGCCAAAAGGGATTTGCTTTTAGTCGTAGGTCTTATAGTTATTTTTTTCTGTTTTCTCTTACTTCCCTTACTCAAAAAACCAAGCGGCGAAATACAGAAAGGGTGATAAATGGGGAAGGGATTGCGCCCTTTTGAAAAATTTGCCTTCTACTATGACAGTTTTATGAAAGAACTGGTTGATTACGAGCGCTGGGTGAATTACACGATAAAAATTTGGCAGAGGGAGGGAAAAGCGGTGAGGAGTGTTTTAGATCTTGCCTGTGGCACCGGTATCCCTTCCCTCCTTTTAGCAAAAAAAGGGTTTTTGGTCACCGGTTTGGATTCTTCTCCGGAGATGTTGGCGGTCTTTCGGGAGAAGACGAAAGATAAGGGATTAACGGGAAGTTTAAAGATAGTGTTGGGGGATATGAAAAATTTCTCTCTGCCAGACCGGTTTGATGCCTGCACCTCTTTTTATGATTCCCTAAACTATCTCCTCACCGAGGAAGATTTGCGGGGATGCTTCCAATCTGTTTTCCACTCCTTAAACGAGGGGGGGATTTTCACCTTTGATATGAATACCATCTTCTCTCTGGAAAAGATTTGGGATAATCAATCCTTCTGGCGGGAGAGTAAAGAACTTTTAACCTTTTGGCGAAACGAATACGATAAGGGAAAAAGGATTTCTACCCTTTACCTCAGATGTTGGGTCAAGAGTTTGAATGGCGACTTCCTTTATGACTTTGAGGAGATTCATCGGGAACGGGGTTACGAATTGGAAGAGATTGCCGAGGAACTAAAAGCAGCTGGTTTCTCCGAAATAAAATTCTATCATCACCTCACTTTTCGAAAGCCTTCTTCTGAGACCGCCCGGGTGATGGCGGTGGCGATAAGAGATTAATCTCAAAAAGAGAGAAGTTTTACTAATTAGGAGGTCTTTTAGTTAACGGGAATTTTTATTTAGCCAAACTGCTGCCTTTAAGAGTTCTTTAATATCGCCAATGTTATGTTCCCCCGGGGTAATGACTAAGGTATCACGCAGACCATTTTCTTGAAAGACTTTATGGAGATAACGATTCTCGGAAAGGTTCCAATCTTTTTCCCGAGAGATAAGATAGATTAGTTTATCTTTTAATCTCTGCCAGCGGGCAAAGGGCAGGGCTTGGGAATGGGCACACACGGAAATAACCCCCCGAAATTTTTCCGGATGGAGGAATAAAGTTAAAAGCGCCTGAACGCCCATTGCGGAAAAGCCGTAGAGGAAGACCCGGGAGGAATCAACCGGATAATTTTTTATCAATTTCTCATAGGTCTTCGTTATATCCTTATCATTTAACCAAAAGTCCCTTCTTTTTTTTGCCTTGTGGCAAGTAGCGAGAACCCAACCGAGGCTATCACCAACCTTTTTCATCTCTCTCATATCCTTTTCGGTTGCCCCGGTGCAACTAAGATAGATTAAGGCAGGAGACTTTCCCTTTGCCTTCTTGGGCAGATAGAAGCAATCGGAATCAGAATCGCAGTGAATCTTCTGGGCAAAGGAGTTGAGAAAGAAGATGGCTAAAAATAAAAAGGTTTGCTTCATCTCTTAATCTCCTTTAGGGCGTTTATCGCCGGTAAGAAATCGGGCATTATCTTCAGTGCCCTTTGATAAGAAGATTCCGCCCGGGCAAAATCCCCCAAGCGGTGATAGGCAAGACCAAGGTTATAATGGGCAAGGGTATAATTCGGGTCACTTTTTAATGCCTTTTGAAATTGGATAAGCGCACTGTCAATTTTATTTTGCTTTAAGAAGATTTCTCCTAAGTTATTAAGGGCAAGGGAGAGGTCTGGCTTTAAGGCAAGTGCCCGGCGAAAACAGGATTCCGCCTTAATTAAATCTCCCAATTCTTGATAGGCAACTCCTAAATTGTTATGCATAATGGCATCCGTCGGTTTTAGACGCACCGCCTTCTCGTATTCTTGAATCGCTTCTCTTATCCTTCCCTTCTCTAATAAGGCATTTCCCAAACGGCCATAACCTTCGGCATCATTTGGTTTTAATTCTACCGCCTTTTTAAACTCGGCAATCGCTTCATCCAATTTTCCCTCTTTGAGATATTTGCCGCCCAGTTGGATATGGGGGAGATAATTTTTCGGATCTTCCTTTGCCATCACCGCCATTAAGGTAAAGTCGTCTTGATAAATTGGTAGGCGCGACCAGAGGTTAAGAGCCATCGCCCCGAGATAAAAGAGAATGAAGGGCATAAGGAAACTCCTTTTTGGGAAGTTCCAAAAAGAGAAGAGAAAAAGGGAAAGACCAAGGGTTGGCAAATAGAGTAATCTTTCGGAGAGGTAGGAGGCACCAGGCGGGAAGAGATTACAGGCAGGGAGAAGGGAAAAAAGAAAGATTATAGCACCGGTCCTTTTGGCAAGAGAAGATTTCAATCCGAAAAAGAGAAGGATAAAGAGAGAGAATAGAGCAAAGAAGGTAGGAAAGCCAATTTTGGTAAAGTCAGCAATATCGGAATAGGTCAGTTTATGAAGAAAGGGGAAGAAGGCAAGGAAGGAATAACGACCGAAACCATTGAGAAATAAGAAAAATCTCTCTTGGAAACTAACCCCGCTCCAGGGAGTAGAGAAACCTTTCAGGACCAAGAAGCGAATGATGAGATAGATTAAGGTAAGGGAGAAAAGGGAAAGAAGGAAAATTTTCTCTCTTTGCCATTCTCTCTTGGGAAACAAAATAAGAAAAAGAAGGGGGAAGAATAGGGCATTCTCTTTCGCCAGTAAGGCAAGGAAGAAGAAAAGAGAAGTGGTAAATAGAAAAATACTTTTTCTCCTTTTCTTGTAGGCAAGAAGGGAGAGAAAGGCGATTAAGAGGAAGATGGTCATTAAAATATCAGTGCGACCGGAAATAAAGGCGACCGATTCTAAGTGGGTGGGATGGAGGGAAAAGAAGAGGGTGGCAAAGAAGGCGGGGAGAAGAGGAAGGAATTGAGAAAAGAGGAAGAAGGCAAGAAAAATGGTGATGAGGTTTAAGAGGATATTCGTTAAATGGTAAAAACTGGGGATAAGACCGAAGAGTCTTCTTTCTAAGAAGAAAGTGAGCATCACTAAGGGTCGGTAATAAGAGTGGGGGACAATCCCTTTCTTTGCTGCCCAATTGGTGAAACTCTGGGTGAAGAGGGGAAGAGGGGAATTTTTTAGGTCTTCATTCTCAACGATTAAGAGATAATCATCCCAGACGAAATTATATTTTAATGTTGGGAGATAGATTAAACCCGAAAGGAGAATAAGAAGATAGGGAGAAAATCTTAAAGGAAAAAGAAAGCCCTTCGGTTTTATCTTATCTTTACCGCCTTTAATGTTCTCTTCCCAATTTTCACTAAATAAACACCCTTGGGTAAGGATTTACCATTCCAGGTTATCTCTTCTCTTTCGGGATAAAAAGAAGTGAGGAGCCTTCCGTCAATGGTGTAGATACTTACCGGTTGGTTGATAAGGAAAGAGGGGAGGCGAAGGGTAAGGTTGGCAGTGAAAGGATTGGGATAGATTTGAAGAGGTGATTTTTTCTCGGCAAGAGGAGAAGTAGTAATCCCGGTGACACCCTGGGTGGTATATTTTATTGCCCTTTGGGAAATAATCGGTGCCGCACCGCGGTGGTAAGTATTATTATAAAGATAGCAAATCCCAATCTGATTGGTTGGGTCTTCTATGCCAACGGTTGAAGATTGGAAATAATTACCGGTCGCGTACTGGACGATAAAGAGATTATCACCGGTTGGGGTGGTAAAGGTGGTATCATAGATGATAATTTCAAATCTCTCCCAGGAAGTGGAGGGAGAGAAATACCGGATACTGTCATATTCAATAATCATTCGGTGATTTAAGGAATCATAAAGATAGTGAATGCCATAAGGGGCAGAGGAAGGGACTAGGTCATCCCAGTTTAGGCAAATCATCGCACTGGGGTTGGTGGAAGTGGGGTCGGGTAATGGTTGATTGGTATAAGTAGTGGAAGTTGTCCGGCCCGGAGCAATCCAGCCATTAGAACAGATTGATAAAGAGTCTACATATCTCTGACCATAATACTTAAAGACAAAGGGCAATTTAATCCTTATCGTCTGGTCATCAGAATTTATTGGTAGTCTTATGCCCACTCCCCGAATCTCAAGCCAACTATAGACCGGACATTCTGGATATAAGGTATCGGTATTATCATAAGCCCAATACCGAAAGATAGAATCCGGGATTGGGTCGGAGGAGGTAATCTCGCCCACAGTTAAAGAGAAGGTGAGAGAATCGGTGTAGTTCCGACCGATAAATTTTAGTAGGAAATCAACCCTTCTGCCCCGGGGCGTATTGGGTTGGGCAAATAAAATAAGAGAATCAAGATTCCTTCTGATACTTTCCGGGGGGATTGTGCCGAAGAAGGCAAGAGAATCAATAAGTTCAATATAAGGGTCATTCTCTTTGATAAAGCCATAAACCGAATCCGCACTTAACCTTCCCAGGTTGGCAACCGAAAGAATTAAACCGACCCGCTCTCCAGGGTCAAGCCGACCGTTATTATTCCCCGGGGGTGGGTCCAGGATTTGAACAGTGCTTAGGGTGAGAGAAGGTAGATTGGCAACAACCGCCTCAATCGCATCTAAGTCAAAACCAGCAGTGGGATTACTTGTGCCATCGCCATCATCAATGATTCTGATGTACCGACAGGAAGATACCCCACCGCGTGCTAGGTCAAAACCACTAGTTCCGGTATCGGAGCCAAGGGATGTCCAAGGTCCATCCATATTCATTGAGACCTCAACCCGATAACCTTCGGGGTCAGGGTCATCCTCATAAACCGTGAAGTCGTTTCCCGGTCCATTAGTGATTATCTTTCCCATATCAACTATTGTCCAGCCCGCGACGCCGATTGACAACCTCCTACCATCCCTTCTCTCCAAGGAGAGATTGGTGAAAGAAGAGATGACATTACCATCTTTTAATCGGCACATCGGACAGAAAAATCCGGCAATTGGGGAAGTAGTATCCGGGACTAAGGGGATATTGACAAAAACCGAAGTGTCCGAAGGGACAGTGATATTGGTAATTGTCTTCGTCTGATAACCAGGACAGACAACTCTTAAAGAATAGGTACCGGGTAAAAGGAAACGGTGGAAATCACCTAAAAGGGAATCGGTATAAGAGGGCCAATCTATGGGTAGGGGGATGACCATCGCCTTTAAGGGATGACCGGTTAGGGAGTCATAGACTACTCCTTCAATTCCCCTTTTTGCCATCTGGCACATATAGAGCATCGCTGGAATCTCCCGGTTGGAGATTGGGTCAATAGAATCTGCGGGTGGGGTCTTAATGATACAAATCTCAACCGACCAGGAGGTGGCACCTAAGGCACCATAGGCGAAATCTTTTGAAGAACCATGAATCTCATACATTCCATGATAACCCTGAGCATAGGGATAACCGGTGAAATTGTGATAGTTCTGTCCCAGATATTTTAAGGCTAAAGAGTCTCTTGGTTGGAATGGCGAATAACTCCAGGAATAAGAGATGAAATAGGTGCCAGCGTGGAAACTGGTCCAGTGATAAAAATTATTTCTTAAAGCCAAGTTCCGAAATGCCTTGGTTTCGGGTTGAGAAAAGGCATTAGGGGAAGAGCCTTCTCCATCCCAGACATAGCCGTAGTCCCGATTTAAGTCAACACCGTTGGCATTTCCCCGGGTATTAGAGATATGGCCATCCGGATTGACAACCGGTGAGACCCAGATTTCTCGGGTATTGATAAGATTGGTAATTAAGGGGTCAACACCATAATTTCTGACCAATCTCAGAATGAAGTTGAAGGGGACCTCGGAGCCGATCTTTTCATCACCGTGGGTATTGCCTTCAAATAAAATTTCCGGTTCGTTCTCCTCTTGGGTTGGATTATCGGTAATCTTTAAGGCAACAATCCGCCGGCCACCAGCGGAAATGCCTAAGGTTTCCAACTTACAGATATTGGGATTATTGGTGGCGATGATAGCTAAGGTATCAAGAAATTCCTGATAGGTGTGATAACGGGCATCAGAGAAGTTCTTCTCATAAAAAGAGGTGACATCGGGGATTAAGACCTCATAGGTTAAACCCATCTTTTCTAACTCTTTCTCTTTTCCGATTGGGACTTCAACTAAAAGGGCGTTATTATGAGGACCGTTGATGATACAGCCTAAATCTTCCAATGCCGAGATTTTATCCTTAGGTATGGGAGTTATCTTTAATAAATCATAATGAGTGCCTGCCCAAGAAGTAAGGAAAAGGAAGAGAGAAAAGAAAAAAGTTCTCTTAAACATAAAATCCTCCGCCATTTATAATATGACTATTTTATATTAAAAATCTATTAGGTCAACCATAAATATTATTATCCTGCCTTTAAGGAAATCTATTGTCCCTTTCCTCCATTTTGACAAAAACTTTATTTGGTGGATAATTAAAGAGATGAATTTAGTGATGACTTTATTGCCAATTTTTCTTTTTACCCAGAATGTGAGATGGATTTACCGATATGATGGGTCTCCCGTAGATGTAGCACAGTGTTTGGTTTATGGTTCTGATGGCAATATTTATGCGGCTGGGGAGAGTAGAGGCACCTCTACCTGGGTTGATTTTATTGTGATAAGCCTTGAGCCAACACTGGGGATAGGAGAAAAATCAAGATCCCCAAAATCTTTCACCTTCTCCAAGGAAGGAATTATTTTAAGTTCTAATCAGCCAATAAAAGTTAAACTTTATAATCTATATGGGAAATTGGTCTTAGAAAAGGAGGTGACTGGTTCGGAGAGAAAAATTAAAGAGACCGAAAAGTTACCTCCGGGTATTTACTTCCTTTCTATTTCTTCTGAGGGAAAGGAAGAGAGGAGAAAAATAATAAAGATAAAGTAGGGACTTAGGAAGAGGTTAACTTTTTCTCCTAGCCGAATTAGGCTCCCATTTAGGCTTTGGATTAAGCCTTTGATTAGGCTTGGGATTATACCCTAATTTAGGCTTCTATTTATCCTTCTCTTTATACCATCTTTTAGACTATTTATTAAATTTTTAATTAAACCCTTTATTAAATCTCCAATTAAATCCGAAATTAAGCCTTTTCTTAGAACTTCTATTATCTCTTCTATTAAATCCCCGATACCATCCCCTGTATGCTACACCCCATTTTATAAAAAAATACCCCTCCTTTTTTCGGAAAGGTAGGTTAAATAATTATTGAGTTTGTTCTATTATAAAGTAGTTATAAGAGTTTGTCAACTGCCCGGTTTTTCGCTTGGTCTCCGTTTCAAAACTCTTCTTGTAATGACCAACTATATTCCTATCTTCCAGACGATATCCTTATTTATTTCTCCATTGTCATCAATGCCATCTTTGCCTACGCTATAAATTAGAACCCCCTCCGGAAGAACTTTATAGATATACCCTTTTCCCGTAAATGGGTCAAGAAGAACCTTATCGGTAACTTCTTTTAACTCTTTGGGCAATTTGCCGGTTTTTCTCTTATGGATAAAAATCTTTAACCCGAGAATGGTAATCTCCTTCTCCGCTTCAAAGGATTCAGTATTTAGATAGAAAATTTTTGGGTTGGGAACAAAATTTATTATCAAAGGCTTAAAAATCCCCATCTTTTCTATCTCTTTTGGGAGATGGTCACAAGCCTCTCTTCCCATAAAGTAGGGATCTCTAACAATCTCAATCTCCCGTTTCATCAGTTGGAGGGTCTTTAGTTGAATATACCTCCTTATCGGTAAAAGGTTGAGGAGGAAGAAAAAAAATCTTTTCTTGGGAAGATATTCAGAAAAGTTTTCGGATTGGGAGAGGGAGATATTATTGGAAAGCATTTGTCCAATCAGCGCCTCCCTCATCTCTTCTCTCATTTTTAGGTTTTCAATCGTATTCACCAAATCTTTCAGGGTATTAAGATCTCCTTTACGGGAAAACTCCTGGATTACCTTTAATGTCTTTCTTAGACTCCTCACTTTGTATAAATGATAAATGAGATAGGGTTCCTTTACCATTGAGGCAAGTTTTAAGGCTTTTCCCAAGATTTTAAGGGCAGAATCGCTCTTCCCTTCCTCGGAGATTTTTTTCGCATAAATCCTTAAAAGAGAAGGGAAATGGGGGGGAGATGGCGAGTTCGTCAATTTCGGTTCGGAACCCTTTCTCATAATCAATGCCAAAATAGAAATGAGGATATTCCGCTGCCTTTAATAATAGACCAATCGCCTTTATATTATCGCCAGCCACTTTTCGGAATAGGCGCGGGTTTTCTTCATATTCAATACTATCAGCCAGTCTTATCTCCTCTCTATTTTTCAACTCCGAATGGGCGAGGCTTAATATCTCTTTTGCCTCTTCACTCTCTTGGGTGCGTTTCGGGGCGATTTCCTTTATTGATTTTGGATAACCTTCTTTTTCCAGGGCGTTAAGCGTCGTTTTAATTTGGTAGTCAAAGAGGAGACTGATAAGGAAATATAAGGAGATAATAATAATCAAGACCAAAATCACCACCCAACCTTTCTTCATACTTGAACTATATACTGATTATCGTTTTTGTCAAATCTCCACGGTTGACTTTTATCAGAAGTTTGGTAAAATAAGGGAAATTTATTGATAAAGGGAATTCTTATGGAACGAAGAATGAAAATTTTCTTAATTTTCTTTCCCTTCTTTTTATTTAGCCAAGTGCCGTTTGCGGCACGGATGAACGGGGGAAAAATCCATTATCGCGAAGGAAGATACGAAAGGGCAAAGGAGCAATTTGAACTCGCCTTAAAGGAGAGGCCAAATTCGGAAGAAGCCCATCTCTGGCTCGGTCTGGCACTTTTCCAATTGGGAGATGCCTCTACCGCCGCGGTCCATTTCTTAGAAGCGATCAAGATAGATACTACTCTCATCAACCAGATAAGAAAGGAAGAGGATAAGAGATTGGCAGTTTGGAGTGCCTTATCTCAGAAAACCCAAAGGCTCATCTTAGAAAATGATTACGAAAATGCCCTTCCCTATGCCGAGATGAGTATTAGGATTGACGAAACCCATCCTCTTGGCTATACCCTTTTGGCTCAGGTTTATTCCCAATTGAATAAACTCCAGGAACTCCATAACTTGGGAAAAAGGTTGGTGAAGGGGGATTCCCTCTCTCCCCAGGGATATAATATCCTCGGCATTTATTTCTTTGCGATTAATAGTTGGGATAGCGCAGCGATTACCTATCAGAGAGCGAGTAATCTTTATGAGAAGAAAATTGCTGAATACAGAGAGGATTTAAAAAAGGAGATAAAGAGGGCAGATGCGGAAACGGTGATTGAGAAATTAATCTCTTATCAGAAGGGCAAGGAAGTGGATAAATTCCGTTCTTATGTGGAGGACTCTTTACGGCTAAAACCAAAATTGAGTACCATCGCCCGGCTCACCTTAGAGCTTTACAATATAGTGTTAGAGAAGAATTTTGTTGATTTCCGAATCGGGAGTTCCTATCTCCAAAAGAGCAGTGCCCTACCCGAAAGTATGAAGTGGGGTTATCTCTTAAAGGCGGAGAGTGCTTTCACCGCGGTATTGGTTAATAATCCGCAGGATTTAGATGCGAAGTATAACTTGGGATTTGTTAAATATTCCTTAGGCAAGGAGAAGGTTGAGGAGGCGGTTATCTTATTTAAGGAATTGGTGGAGAACGGGGTTTATCTTACCCAACTCCCGGAAAAGGTGAAGGAAGAGATTTCCTCCCTTTTGAAAACAGAGGCTGGGAAAATTGCCATCCCCTTACCTTCAGAAATCGCTTCTCAGATTAAGGAAGGGAACTTTGCTTATCTTTACCTCTTTGATACCCTCTCTCCCTTCCTCTCACCCTTTGAACCAAAGACGATGGAAAATCTCTATCTCTTATTGGGTGCCTCCTATGTCCGGGTGGCGGATTTGCGAAAGCTGAAAGAGAATTACGACAAAGCCATCTCCGCTTTTCAGAAGGTTATTACCATAAACCCAGAAAATGTTGACGCCTATCAAAATCTGGTGGTTGCCTACCGGGAGAAGGGGGATAAAAAAATGGCGGAAAAGATGTATCTCAAAATGGAGGAAATTAAAAAGAAAAGGGGAAGTAAATGAAAACACTCTTAAATATCTTGATTGTTCTTCTTATTGGTCTTCTTTTGTATATCCTCCTTTACCCTCAATATCAGGAGAGTAAGGTTCAGACGGTGAAGATGGGAATTGACGGTTCGCTCGCTTCCTTAGTCATCTTTTTTGCCGAAGAGAAGGCTTTTCTTAAAGAACAGAAGTTAATTCCGGAATACATCTTCCTTGATTCGCCAGAAGAAATCTATTCTCAACTCCTCGACCAAAAGATTGATTTTGCTATCCTTCCCTGGTCAACAGTCTTAAAAAGGGTTGTGGCTAGTGGGGAGACGGTTAAGGCGTTCATCTCGTTAAATCTTCGGACGGGAATACCGGTTGATGCCATCTTTACCCATCCCAATTCAAAGATTACTTCCTTAAAAGGTTTGAAAGGGAAGAAGTTTGGTCTGCCCCCCGGTTTTCTTGATTTGGTGCAGGTAATTCTTACCGAGAATCAAACCTCGCCTAAGGATTTAATTCTTTCCGAAATACCCGAAAAGGAGATCGTTCAGAAGTTAAAAAATGGGGAATTGGATTGCGCCTTGGTCTTAGAACCTTACCGTACCCAATTGAAAAAAGAGGGGATGGTAGTTCTCTTAGACGGTCCCCTACCCAAAACTTTCCTTGCCCCCTTTCCCGGATACGCCTATGTCTTAAATCCCCTGCTCTTAAAGGAGAAGCGGAAGGTGGCGGTTCGTTTGAAGATTGCGACGGATATGGCGATAAGTCTCTTGGATAAAGAACCCCAAAATGCCCGGGCAGTTTTAATTAAGAGGTGGGGTTTAGACCCAGAACTCGCTGCTGATTTTAACCTTCCCGAGGTGGAGAAACTGGCGGGAATAAATAAACCCCAGATTCAAGCGTATCTCTTAAATCTGGCTGAAAGGGGAATTATCAATCGGGCGGGGATAGAGGAGTTAAAGGCAGAAAACCTTCTTTGTGCCCCGATTGATTTACAACCATAGAGAGCGGTCATGCTAAGCGGGAGGCTGGCGGTCTCCTCTTCCCGAAATCCGCCTGATGCGGGGCTGAAGGACAGGCGCGGGGGTAAATAAAGAGAGAGAGGAAAAGGAAGTAGGCGATGAAGGTTGGGTCTAACAATAATCCTTGCCCTGAACCCCGCCAGGACCGGAAGGTAGCAACGGTAAAGGGAAAAGGGTTAGTTGTTAGGTTGCCTGGCCCGAGCCGATGCCTTTTTCTCACTCTTTATTTACCTTCCAACCTGTTGCATGGCCGCTCAAAAAGGGAAGTGGGAGATGCATAAGATTCTCTCCCTCAAATATCGCCCTCAGACTTTTGATGAGATTGAAGGGCAGGAGCATATCAAAAATACCTTAAAAAAGGCGATTGAGAACAATAAAATTGCTAATGCCTATCTCTTCTGCGGTCCCCGAGGGGTGGGAAAGACCACAACCGCTCGGGTCTTAGCCCGTTGCCTCAACTGCACCGCCGGGAACGGACCAACAGTAAATCCTTGTGGGAAATGCCCACCCTGTGAAGATATCAAAAACTCCCGTAGTATTGATGTCTTAGAAATTGACGGGGCTTCCAATCGGCAGATTGACGATATCAGAAACCTTCGGGAGAATGTGAAATACGCTCCGGTCTTTTCCCGGTATAAGATTTATATCATTGACGAAGTCCATATGCTCACGAAAGAGGCTTTCAATGCCTTACTAAAAACCTTAGAAGAGCCACCACCCCATGTGAAATTCATCTTTGCCACCACTGCTCCCCATAAATTACCGGAGACCATCCTCTCGCGGTGCCAAAGGTTTGATTTCCGGAAGGCAGAAGTAGGGGAGATTGTCAACCGTCTGAAGAGGATTGCGGAGAAGGAAGGGATAAAGATTGAAGAATCCGCCCTTTATCTCATCGCCCGAAGGAGTGATGGAGCGATCAGAGACGGGGAAGTACTTTTAGACCAGATCGCCGCCTATTCGGATAAGATGATTACCGGGAAACTGGTGGAAGAGATATTGGATATCATTCCCGAAGAGACCTACTTCTCCTATTTTAATATTCTAAAAAAGGGAGAGGTTAAATCCCTCTTCTCCTTCCTCTCCAAACTTTCCGAAGCCGCTTATGACCCGATAGAATTTTACTCCGGTATCATAAGATTTTTCCGCACCCTCCTTTTAGTTAAAAATGAACTTCCGGCAAAGACCTTAGGTCTCTCTGTGGAAGATTACCAAAAGTTTCAAAGGTGTGCCGATCTTCTTCCTCTGGATGAGATCACACGCATCCTCTCCCTTCTCTTAGATTCCGAAGAGATGATGCGGCGCACCTTCTTTCCGGAAATTCTCTTAGAGGTCATCTCCTTAAAGATCAGACCTAACCTTTAATGGAGGAGTTAAAAAAGATTATTACCCTTCTCTCCCAATTTCCAGGGATTGGAAGAAAAACCGCGGAGCGGATTGCCTTTTTCATCTTAAAGATGGATGAGGGAAAGGTTAAAGAACTTTCCTCTGCTATTGTCCTCTGGCGGCAATTGGTAAAGCCCTGCCCCCTCTGTTTTAATATCACCACCAGAGAGAGATGCGAAATCTGTGAAGACCCAAAGAGGGAGAGGGATACCCTCTGTGTGGTTGAAGATGCTTCTGACTTGTATGCCATAGAAAATACCCATTCATATAAGGGGCTCTATTTTGTTTTGGGTGGCGTGATAAAAGATGAAGGGACAAAAAGGGCTTTACGGTTAAAGGAATTGGAGGAGAGGGTGAAAAGGGATAAGATTAAAGAGGTGATCATCGCCACCAATCCCACGACCGAAGGGGAATTGACCGCCCTCCATTTGGCAAAACTCTTGAAGCCGTTTGGGGTTAAACTCACCCGGATCGCTCGGGGTATCCCCTTTGGTGCTCACTTAGAATTGGCAGATAGTATTACCATCTCTCAAGCCTTAGAGGGGCGGAAAGAGATTTAATAAAAAGTTGTTTTAAAAAATAAGTTATTAGTAAGACAATGATCTTTATAAGAAAGAGATAAAAAATCTTTAATTATTTTATAAGATATTCAATTTAAATGACTTATAAAAATATAATTTTAGAAAAAAATTAAAATTTCTCTTAAAAATTTATTGTCTTATCAGTATTATTATATTAGGAGGCCTTATGGGTAGAAGAGATATAAATAGTCAGTATCTGGAGGCAGTTAATAGATACTGCTACCTTTTGCTCAATTCCTCACTTAAATTCCGGCGGAAGAAGTTTGATTATCCGGTGCCGATGGAGATACCGGACCAAAGATTTTTCTACCGCTCATTATCAGAAACTTTACCTCCGGCGATAGAGACTGAGATGAGAAGAGTAGAAGGAAAGATTGAAGAGGTTAAAGAAAGGGCAAAAGAGGAAAATTTTATTATCCCCTTAGAGCAAATTCGCACCCAATACGGATTGAGCAAAGAGGAGTGGTTAATCTTGGCTTTCCTTTTCTTTGCTCGGTTTAATGAAGGACACCGTGATAAAAAGATAGAAGGACTAACCTTACTCCGTCTTGTCTCCTTTCGCGAGAACCCATTAAATAAAATAGAAATCCTTTCCCCAAAGGGGAAGTTGCGAGGAAATGGTTTAATTAAATTAGAAACCGACCGCTACTCTTGGGAAGAGAAAAGGATGCTCTTTGAGGAATCCTTCTCCCTCACTGAGGAGATCTTCTATCAGATTGCTGGGGTGGAAAATTGGCGAGAATTGGAGGATTTAGAAAAAGAGAGACCTAAAGAATCTTTACTCATCATCCGGGAACCCGAGATTTCCTTTAACCATTTGGTTTTACCCCGAGAAGTAAAAGAAAAGATTGATAATGCCCTTTGGCAATACGAAAATGGAGAAAAGGTCTACGAAAGATACGGGCTAAAAGAGAAGATTCCTTATTGTCAACCGGTGGTGATACTTTTCTATGGTCCATCCGGCACGGGCAAGACCGCAACCAGTGAGGCAATCGCCAAACATCTCAATAAAAAGATTGGAATTGCCAACTACGCCCAAATCTATGATTGTTGGGTTGGGGAATCGGAAAAGAATATCCTCAGGCTCTTTGCCGAAGCGAAGAGAAAGGATTGTCTCCTTCTATTTGACGAAGCCGACTCCCTTTTTGCCGAAAGGTTTAACGAAGGTCGTTCCGTAGAGCGGATGCACAATCTAATGACCAACCTCTTAATGCAGAAACTGGAAGATTTCTCCGGGATTATCGTCTTAACAACCAATCGGGAGGTAGTAATTGATAAGGCATTTGAGAGGCGGATTTTATTGAAGTTGAAGTTTGATTTGCCTCCTAAGGAGATGAGGATAAAAATCTGGCAACTCTTCTTAAAAGATTGTCCCCAATTGAGCCGGGATGTTTCCTTTGAAGAATTGAGTGATTATCCGTTGCCCGGGGGTAAAATCAAAAATGCGGTAATCAAGAGCGTAATGAGATGCGCCCAAGAAAATAGAGAAATCAAAATGGCAGATTTAATCCAAGCCGCCGCAGAAGAACTGAAAGGGACATTTTCAAACCGAGAAAGGATTGGATTTTAAAGGGCAATAATAGTCTTCTCTTGTCTATTTGAATCTCATTTTAAGATAATTATCTTGTAAGCATCCTTTTCTTTCTCTTCCAGATTTAAGAAGTAAATGCCGGAAGGGAGATTCTTCAGCGCTAAAGACCGAAATTCCGGTTTCAAGAGAAACTCTTTCACCCTTTTCCCTAGTGCATCGTAAAGAATCGCCTTCTTATTTTCCTTGTGTTTTAGGAGATAGGCAATCTCCAAATTTCCTTTGAGAATTGTCGGATAAATCCGGAAAGATTCATCTATCGGATTCCGATAAGAGACCTCTTTTTCCCAAATACCGACTTGTGGTTCTCCGGTCTCAAAAGAGATTGCCCTGCCCGAAACTAAAGGTGCCTGTGCCCGATGGTAGGTACCGTTGTAAAGCCCGCAGATACCACGAGTGGAGGTATTATTCTCAATACCAACAGTATTGGAGACATAGTTATTACTTGAATAATACTGGAAGACAATTCGGTTATCACCGGTCGGCGTGGGAATGGTCGTATCATAGACGATTATCTCAAACTTATCCCATTGGCTATTAGGACTGAAATAGTGAACCGAATCCCATTCAATAATAAATCTATGGGAGTCTGGTTCGTAGAGATACCAAATTCTATTACCATAAGGTGGATATAAGTCATCCCAGTTGATACAGATCATAGAATGGGGATTGGTAGAGGTTGGGTCCGGGAGTTGCTGGTTGGAATAAGCAGTGGAGGTTGTCCTTCCCGGCATAATCCAACCGTTACCGCAGATAGAAAGCGATTCGGCAAATCTCTGCCCATAATACTTAAAGACAAAGGGTAAAGGAATTCTTATTGTCTGGTCATCCGAGGTGATCGGGAGTTGGGTTCCTCGGTTGCGCAATTCAATCCAACGGTATTTTGGATGTTGGCGATAGAGGGTATCAATATTGTCATATGCCCAGTAGATCGCTGGCTCACCATCAGGAATTGGGTCGGTAATCGTGATTTCGCCAACTTCTAAATTAAATCTCAAACTATCGGTATAACCGGTCCCGGAAAGGTAAAGGGAAAAACTGATAACCCTTCCCCTCGGTGTCTGAGGATTGGCGGAGAGGATAAACTTATCTCCATAATTTCCCCTTTGGGAATCTGGTGGAATATTACCAAAGGCGCCAAAAGAATCGGAGATTGTGAGATACGAATCTTGGGTTCTTAAAATCCCTGAGACATTATTGGCAGAGACTCTTCCCATATTCTTTAAGATGACAACCAGACTTACTGTCTCCCCCGGGTCTAAACGTTGGTTATTATTACCCGAAGAGTCATAGATAATTTTATCCTGGAAGATAAGGGCTGGGGCATTGGTAATCACCCCTTCAATCGCATCAATCTCAAAACCACCAGTTGGTCCGTTTGTGCCATCACCGTCATCAACAATTTTAATGTAGCGGGCGCTTCCTTGTCCGGCTCTTGATAAATCAAAAGAAGAGGTTCCGGTATCAACCCCGCAGAAAGACCAAGGTCCATTCCAGTTCATTGAGACAAAGACCGAGCAACCTTCTGGGTCAGTGTCTTCTTCAAAGATTGTGAAATCACTACCCGGACCATTGATGATTAAATTCTGCATATCAAAGACCGCCCAACCACCAACCCCTAAGGAAAGACGCCGGTTATCCCTTCTCCCTAAGGAGAAGGCAGTTAGGGAAGTATTGGAATGGTTAGATGGGTCTTCAATATTACAGGAGACGCATTTGTAGGCAAAGATGGGGATTGTCGTATCAGGGAATAAGGGGATATCTAAGATGGCATAGGTATCCGCCGGCACATTCACGCCGGAGATAATTTTTTCCCGATAACCATTAGCGACAACCCGGACCGTATAACTACCTTGATGGAGATAACGGAAGTAATAACCGTTACTATCGGTATAGATTGGGAAGTTTGGTGGGTCAGTGATGACAATCGCCTTGACCGGTTGATTGGTTAGAGAGTCATAGACCCGACCCCGAAGACCATAGGCACATCTTCTCAATATTTCTAAGTTGGCGCTTAAATTCTTTCGGCAGATGGTATCAATGCGGGAGGTATCTGGAACATGGGGTGAGCACAACTCAACCGCCAAACAGAACATACCTTCCGCGCCGTAGGCATAATCCGAGGAACAACCGTGGGTCTCATATAACCCCCGGCAGATTTGAAAGGCGGGATAGCCAGTATAAGAACTGTACCTCTGACAGAGAAAAGCCATAAAGATACTGTCATAAGGGGCATTGGTGGAATATCCCCAGGGCCACATCGCGGCTTCGGTTCCGGAATGGTAAGTAGTATAAATGACAAATGGTGCCCTTTGGGTGAAGTTTCTGATTGCCAGAATCTCTGGTTGGGAAAAAGGAGCCGGGCTTCCCCAACCGGTATCCCAGAGATAGCCGTAATCTCGGTTTAGGTCAACACCGTTGGCATTACCTCTGCTTCTTGCCACCATCCCATCCGGATTGACAATCGGGATAATCCAGATTTCCCTCGTATTCACCAAATTGGTAATCAAAGGGTCAACCCCGTAATTTAATAAGAGGTGCCGGACTAAATATAGGCAAACCTCAGTACCGATATTCTCATTACCGTGGGTTGTGGCATCCCAAAGGATTCTTGGTTCGTGTTCGTCAACTCCGGCATTATCGGTAATTTTCATCGCCAATAAAACCCGATTCTGAACCGAACGGCCAATCGTATCTAAGCGGACCAAATTTGGATTATTTAAGGCGATGATGTTAAAAGTATCAACAATCTCCTGGTAAGAATGGAATCGACCAAAATTTACTCCTGGTGCCTGCCGGGCGTGATACTCTCCCATATCCGAAATGAGAACTTCCGTTGGATAACTTTTAGCGAAATCAGAAAACTTATCTTCGCCAATTGCGCCGATGAGATAATCAGAACCCACTTCGTAGATATAAAGCCCTTTATCCATCAATTCTTTAATCTTTTCTCTGGGGGAAGGGATTGAGACCTTAATCAACTTTTCCTTCTCCGCCCAAGAGAATTGGAAGATTAGGAGAAGAAAAATAAAGAAAAATCTTTTCATACTAACCTCCCGCTAAAAAAATTCATAATTATAAATATAAAGCGAAATTACAAAAAAGCAAGTAAGGAGATTGACAAGGAAAATTTTTCTCTTATTCTTAAAGGTGATTTTGGCGAGATGCCGTTTCTAAATTTTTCTAATTTGGGAGAGGTGTCCGAGTGGTCGAAGGAGCACGACTGCCCGCCTTCGGCGAGGTCTCGCCTCAAAGAGGCGGAGAAATCGTGGGTAAATTATGTGGAGTGTTTATATTTTGATTAGTAATTTTAGTGGAAGAACTTATGTTGGCTGTAGCCAAGATGTGGCGAAAAGATTAGCGATGCATAATGCGGGAAGAGTGAAATCAACCAGGAAATATCTTCCTTGGAAAGTGGTGTACCAAGAAGAGGTTGGTACCTATCAAGAAGCCCGCAAGAGAGAAAGATATTATAAAAGTTTTGCTGGAAGAAAAAGAATCAAAGAAATCGTAGAGAACTGGAGAGGTGTCCGAGTGGTCGAAGGAGCACGACTGGAAATCGTGTGTAGGGCCAAAAGCCCTACCGTGGGTTCGAATCCCACCCTCTCCGTTTAATATGTTTAAGAAGGAGCACGACTGCCCGCCTTTGGCGAGGTCTCGCCTCAAAGAGGCGGAGAAATCGTGTGTAGGGCCAAAAGCCCTACCGTGGGTTCGAATCCCACCCTCTCCGTGGATTTTCCCCAAACCCCGCTCAATAGGGGTTTTCACCCCTCTTGCGGAAAAAAAACCCTTGGTTTTTTTCCTGTCACCCCATTGGGGAAAATCCATTTTCCCCAAACCCCGCCGTGCTTTCGCACCGCTATCGCTAACAATAGGGGTTTTCACCCCTCTTGCGGGAAAAAAACCCGTATTTTCCAAGATAGGCTATGCTAATTGCTAAGAGACTTACCAAATTACCCCCTTATCCTTTTAAGGTTCTTTATGAATTAAAGAAAAATTATAAAGGGGAAAAACTCATTGATTTTGGGGAAGGGAATCCGGATCTACCACCCCCAAAAGGGATTATCAATCGCTTAATCAAGGCATTGGCAAAGGTAGAGAATCATCGCTATCCCAATTATGAAGGACTCTTAAAAGCCCGAGAAGCGGTTGCCCAATGGTATAAGAGAAGGTTTGGAGTCTTTTTAGACCCGGAAAAAGAGGTCTGCATGCTGATTGGTTCAAAGGAAGGGATTGCCCATCTCTTCTGGGCATTAGTCGGTCCGGGTGAGCGGGTGGCAATCTGCGACCCGTATTTTCCTATTTACCGGAATCAACCGATTTTGGCTGGTGCCCAAGTAAAATTTCTTCCTTTAAGGGAGGAGAATAATTTTCTGCCGGAGTTAGAAAAATTAAAGGGGAGTAAGATAAAACTCCTCTGCCTCAACTATCCCAATAACCCAACCGGGGCATTTGCCGATCAGAAATTCTATGAAGAGGTCATCTCTTGGGCACAAAAGGAAGATTTCTTTCTCTTTAATGATAATGTCTATTCGGAAATCTATTTTCAAGAACCCCCGCCTTCTCTTCTCCAAATCAAAGGGGCAAAGGAGAGGGCGATTGAATTCCACTCTCTCTCTAAGACCTTCAATATGCCTGGCTGGCGGCTCGGTTTTGTGGTGGGCAACTCGGAGATTATCTCCGCCCTTTTGCGCCTCAAACAGAATGTTGATACTGGTCCTTTTAATGCGGTTCAAGAGGCAGCAATTTTTGCTCTCAATAAGAGCGAAACCTACGCCCAAAGGATGAGAAAAATTTATGAGAGGCGTCTCTCCCTTTTTGTCTCCGGTCTAAAAGATTTGGGTTGGGAGGCAAAGATGCCCAAGGCAACATTCTACCTCTGGCTCAAAGTGCCTAGTAAAGAAGATTCCCTCACCTTCGCCACCAACTTATTAAAAAATTATGGCATCCTCTGTGCCCCGGGTAGTGGCTTTGGTAAATTTGGGGAGGGTTATCTCCGTTTCTCCCTCACCGTGAAAGAAGAGGAGATAGAGGAAGCACTCCGGCGCCTAAAAAAGAGATGATTGTCTTAAAATTTGGGGGTGATAGCCTATCCTCCTTAAAAAAGATAGAAGAGGTTGCCGAATATATCGCCAAGAGAAGGAAAAAAGTTAAAGATTTATGTATTGTCGTCTCGGCGATGGGTGAGACTACTGACCAACTCTTAAAAGATGCCTTCGCCTTAAATGAGAAGCCGCCAACCCGAGAATTGGATATGCTCATCACCGTTGGCGAGCGGATTTCCGCTGCCCTCTTGGCGATTGCCTTAGCGAAGAGGAAAGTGCCGGCACTCTCTTTCACCGGTTCTCAGGTGGGAATAATCACTGATACCTATCATACCGATGCCCGAATCTCTGAGATTAAGGGTGGTCGGTTAAAGATGGTTTTAAGGAAAAAGATGGTGCCGATTGTCTGTGGTTTTCAAGGGGTATCTTACAATAAAGAGATTACAACCTTAGGGCGCGGTGGTTCGGATATTACCGCGGTTGCCCTCGCCCATTTCTTAAAGGCACAGGTTTGTGAATTTTATAAGAAATTCTCAGGTATCTACACCGAAGACCCCAAGGAATTTTTTAATTTGAAAAGGTTGAAAGAACTCACTTATGAGGAAGGTTTGGAGTTAACCGCCTCGGGTTCGGAAGTAATCCATCCCCGGGCTTTGGCTTTAGCCAATAAGTATAATGTGAAACTCTTAGTTCGCTCCTTAAAGGATTCGGGAGGAACAATGATTAAGAGACAAACGGAAGGGGTAGAGAAGGCATTTATCAAGGCATTAACTCACCGCACCGATCTGGTGCGCTTCACCTTTGTTTCCGTGCCCAAAGTTGCCCAATGCCTCTCGCAGGTGGTGGCCACTCTGGCGGAAGAGAGGATCCCCTTCCTTTTCTTCTTCCACGGTATTCCCCATCAGAATCGCTTTGACCTCTCCTTCATCTTAAAGGGGGAGGAGGCGAAGCGAGCCCAAGATTTATTCCTTACCCTCAAGGAGAAGATAAAGGCAGAAGGTTTGGAGCGGCAAACGGGGATTGGTTCCATCTCTTTAATCGGACCGAATGTCGGCATTGACCCAGAGATCTTAAAAAAGGTCTTTACCTCTTTGAAGAAGGAAAGGATTCATATTGATGCCTTAGCCACCGGCACCACTAACATCACCCTTTATCTGAAAGAGAAAGAAGTGAAGAAGGGTGTTAAGAGACTTTTAAGGGATTTTCATCTTACCAGAAGGTGAAGACCCTCCAATTGCTGCAAGAGTTTTTAACGATAAAGGAAAGATTTGAGAAAGTCTTCCGAAGGGATAGTAAGAGGATTTTGGAGGCGATTCTCTTCTGCGCCCACGAGCCGATAAGTCCGAGGAGGCTTGCCCTCACCTTAAAAATGAGCGAGAAGGAAGTAGAACGGATCGTTGAGGAATTGAATTGGGAATACGAGAGGGATGGTCACTCCTTCCGCATTCATAAAATTGTCGCTGGTTATCAACTCTATACCCTACCCGAGTATGCGGAATGGATTAAATTATTCTTTACCCCCAAAAGACCGAAATTGTCAAAGGCGGCAAGGGAGATTTTAGCCATTATCGCCTTCAAACAGCCAATCACCAAACCGGAGATTGAAAAGATCCGGGGGGTTGACTCCACTTCCACCCTCCACTACCTCTTAGAGCGGAAATTGATAAAAATTGCCGGTCGGGCAAAGAAGTTGGGTGCCCCCTTTCTCTATAAGACGACCAAGGAGTTCTTGAAGTATTTTGGCCTTTCTAAAATAGAGGATCTGCCGAGTGCCGAAGAGTTAGATAGTTTTTTCCAATCCGCGGCTCCCTCCGAGGAGAAAAAAGAGGGGAGTGATAGTGAAGATTTTCCTACCCGCTAAAATCGTTTTGGGGATTTTGAGCAAAGAGATGGGAGCGGTTGGGGAAGTATTTAAGGAATTGAAGAGGGATTGGGGGGAGATAGATTTAGAAAGTGAAATTATCCCTTTCTCCTTCACCGACTATTACGAAAAAGAGATGGGAAAAGAACTATTCCGTCTTTGGGTCTCTTTCCAGAAGGTGATTCCCGCGGAGAGAATGAAGGAGTTGAAGGTGAAGACGTTGGAAGTGGAGAGGCGATATCTAAATGAGAAAGGGGGGAGGATTTTCAATCTTGATCCGGGGATTCTTACCCTCTCTAACCTCTGCCTTCTAACACACAAAAATTATGCGCATCGCATCTATCTGGGCGATGGGCTTTTCTGTGAGGTGACCCTTATCTACCGGAAGGGAAATTTTGAACCACTTCCTTGGACCTATCCGGATTATCGGACCGATACCGCCTTAAATTTCTTCCAAAAGGTGAGAGAAAAACTGGTTGGGGAAAAATGAAAATAGAGACTTGCCATTGGCAAAAATTTATCTATAATAAATAAGGTGCGTTCTAAGTTCATTAAAGAGGATTTGAATTTTACCGGCGAGCAGTTCTCAAGCCTCTTCGCCTACAATAACTTTAACCTCTTAGGCGATTCCATTATCGCCTTCATCGGCGCTTGTGATGTCTCCTTAAAGGAGATTGTGGATTTGGAACTGGCAAAGAGCGGTAAGAAAACTTTCTCCTGTCCCAGGATGCTCCACTTTTTGGCAGAACACTTTGAGGTGGATATGGAGAAAGCGATCCTCCGCTCTTTCCTCCTCTTAAATATCATAAAGGATTTAGTGAATGAGAAGTTGGAGAGACATATAATAAAAAGGGTGGGCACCGAACTCTTTGAAAACGATTCCCGAATCGGTTTCTCACTCGCTTCTTCCTCACCGGTCTCTTCCCTCAT
>JBDRVQ010000009.1 GCA_039801905.1 candidate division WOR-3 bacterium
TATAAATTACCTTACCGGTGCCATTGAGGAGGGTTATAAGATACTTTCGATGGAGATTAGTTATTTGAACTAATTCATTAAGAATTTCTGTTTTCTTCTTTTTTGATGCGGAATGATAATTTTTGGCGTTAGCTTTAATTATTGACCGTTTAATTTTCATTTTATATATTTCCTTTGGCATCGTTATAACCATAAAGGCTCCCCCTATTACTTTTTAATATGGGAGGGAGCCTAAATTTTTTCAATGGTAAGATATTTTTGATTAAATAACCCATTTTCGGTAAGATTATTTTTGATGAAAACCGGCTAATTGACAGGAAAACTTTTAGCTGGTATAATACAGATGTGAAAGAATTAAAAAGAAAAATCTGGGGGACTCTATCTTTCAATTACCCATTAAAAGTTAGAGAGATTGCCCAGAGATATTCAGTTTTAGAATTATTTCCCCAAAGTCCAAAAGAAGAATTCTTATGCCGGCTAAGGGGTAAAGGTAGGAAGTATAAAAGATACCTGGGTTCCCCTTTAAGATATGCCGGGGGAAAGAGTTGGGCAGTTGGTTATGTGATAGAAAAATTGCCCGATCAGATCAAAAGATTAGTTTCCCCATTTTTTGGTGGCGGTTCCATTGAAGTCGCGGTGGCAAAAGAATTGGGAATTGAGGTAGTTGGTTTTGAGATATTTGATATCCTTGTCAATTACTGGCAGGTCCAAATTGCAAAACCCTATGATTTATACCAAGTTTTGGTGAAATTAAAGCCGACGAAGGAGACTTATAATTGGGTGAAAGAGGAATTAAAAAGACATTGGCAAAAAGAAATAAAACTACCCCCCTTAAAATTAGCCGCCTATTATTATTTTAATCACAATCTTTCCTATGGTCCCGGCTTTTTAGGTTGGATGTCAAGTGTTTATGCCAACGAAGAAATGTATCAGCGCCTTTTAGAAAGGGTGAAAAACTTTAATGTCAAAAATATCAAAATTGAATGCGCCTCCTTTGAGGAGGTTATTCCAAAATTCAAAGATGATTTTCTCTATTGCGACCCACCTTATTATTTGGGAAAAGACAGCACCCTTTTCCGCGGACTCTACCCGCAAAGAAATTTCCCCATTCACCATAATAATTTTAATCACGAATTATTGCGAGACCTTTTATTACAACATGAAGGGGGATTTATTTTGTCTTACAATGATGCCCCCACCATAAGAAAATGGTATAAAGACTTTGAAATTGTTGAACTACCCACCCATTATACCTTAGGACAAGGAGAAACAAGAATCGGCTTAAATCGGAGGATGAAAAATAGCAATCACATTAAAAAAACAAAAGAGTTATTGATTATTAAATATGCCTAAAAAGAAGGCGATGACCTCAGAAAAGGCAAGTTATGTAAAGAGAAAAGGACATGCAGATGCTAAAGAATTTGCTCTCTTATTAGGAATTGGTAAAGAATACAAAAGTGAACCCCAAGCGAAAAAGGATGTGATTGATTTAGAAGGACACTCTTATTCGGTAAAGAGTGGAGAAAAGAAGTGGCAGATTTTTCTTTACGGTAAGACAAGATTTGAACAGGACTATACCTTTCGGGCTATGAACGGACTTGGTGAATTATTTTTACAATGTATAGAAAGTTTTCCAGAGTTGCGAAAAGATTACTTAAAAGACAAGGAAAGGTATAAAAGAAGATTACAAAGACCGATGCGGGAATTATGCCAAAGGCTAAAAGAAAAGAGGCTCCTTGCGGCATTCCTTGATAAAAGTATGTTCAATAGTGGAGAGGTTAATTTTTTAGTGATAAAAGAAAAAAATATCTTTCATGTGTTTTGGAGTGGAGAAGTAGTGGACATTTTGACCAAAAATTATGAATTGGCAAACTCTAAGGCAAAAGGAAAAGGCCAAATTGATGACCAGAAAGTGCTCTTTAAGGTTTCTGGCAAAACGCACGGGGAGATTGAGATGAGAAATGATAGCGAAGTTCATTATCGGGAGGTGAAATTTTGGCTTGATAAAAAGTTAACCTTTGCCCTGTTAACCTCACAGATAAAAGAGGCAAAAGATTTTAACAACCGGATAATACTTTACGGCAAGGCGATAAAGAAGTTAATGAAAATGCCCCGGTGATATGAGCATATCCTTAAAATTGCTGTATTTCTGAGAGGCGTCTTTCTATTTGGTTTTCTTTTAGGCTTTTGATTACACCTCCGGTTAAACTTTCAATTAGGCTCTCGGTTAAATCTATAATTAACCCCCCAATTAAACTTTCAATTAGACCCTTAATTAGATTTCTAATTATTCTTTTTATTAGAATCTTAGTTAGACTTAAAGTTAGACCAATTATTAGACCATTACTTAGACTTTCCATCAGGCCCCCGATACCATCCCCTGTATGCTACACCCAATTTTATAAAGAGACTCCCCTCCTTTCTCATAAAATTGTTAAAAATTAAATCTGTTAAGATTACTTATCCGATAGCGCCTCCCTAATCTCTGAGTCGTATTCGCTTAAAATTGCCTTTCTCATATTTCTCTTTCGGGGTTGGGATTAGAACCCAATACCCCCTACATATAAATAACGGAAATACCCCCCATTTTCTGACACTAAATTTCCTACTTTTCTAAGTCTTTATCTCTCAAAGACTTATTGGCTTTTACAAATAGGCCTCTTTTAATCTTGGGTCGGAAAGGAGGGCTTGAGCTTCACCGGAGAGGACAATCTTTCCTGTCTCTAAGACATAAGCCCGATTGGCAATAGAAAGTGCCATATGGGCATTCTGCTCAACAAGGAGGATGGAAATTCCCCGCTTTTGAATCTCTTTTATGATGGAGAAGGTTTCGGAGACTAAAATTGGGGAAAGCCCCATGGAGGGTTCGTCTAAGAGTAAAAGTTTCGGTTGGGAGATTAATCCCCGACCCAAGGCGAGCATCTGTAATTCACCTCCGGAGAGGGTGGCGGCAGATTGGTGGAGGCGCTCTTTAAGCCGAGGAAATGATTTGAAGACCTTCTCTAATCTTAAGGAAAACTCCTTCTCATCTTTGAGGTGATAACCACCAAGCCGGAGGTTCTCGTAGACGGTGAGGTTGGCAAAGGGTCTTCTCCCTTCTGGGACATAGGAGATGCCCAGACTACTCACCTTATGCGCCGGAAGGTTGGTGATCTCATTATCCATAAAAATTATCCTCCCGGAACTGGGTTTTATAAGTCCGGAGATGGCTTTCAGGACGGTTGACTTACCCGCCCCGTTTGCCCCAATCAAGCAGACAATCTCCCCTTCTTGGAGGTAAAAAGAGATCCCCTGTAAGGCATGGATTGAGCCGTAATGGACATTTAACTCTTCAACTTGGAGAAACATCAAGCCTTCCCTAAATAAGCCTCAATCACTTTCTTATTCTCTTTCACCTCTTCGGGACTCCCTTCGGCAATTACCTCTCCGAAGTCCATCACCACAATCCTCTGGCAGATACCCATCACTACCGGCATCCGGTGTTCAATGAGGAGGATAGTTAGGGAATACCTTTCCTTAATGAATTTTAATAGGGCTACCAGTTCCGAGACTTCCTTAGGATTCATCCCACAGGTCGGTTCGTCCAGAAGGAGGAGTTTCGGTTTGGCGATCAGGGCGCGGACAATCTCCACCTTCCGCTGCTCACCATAAGGTAAGTTCTTAACATTCTGATGGAGGTATCTCTCCAACTTAAAGACCGTAGCGAGGGAGGAGATGGAATTTATAATCTCCTCTTCTTCCTTCTTAAAACTTTTAGTCCGGAAGATGGCGGAGAAGGGGTGATATCGGATGTGGGGGTGATAGGCGGTGCGGATATTATCGAGAACGCTCATCTCCTTAAAGAGGCGAATATTCTGAAAGGTTCGGGCAATCCCCATTTTGGTGATGCGGTGGGGAGGCAGACCGGTAATCTCCTCTCCGGCAAAAAAGATTTTACCACTGGTTGGTTTATAAATTCCGGTTAAGAGATTAAAGACTGTGGTCTTGCCAGCCCCATTCGGTCCGATTAAGCCGACAAATTCTAAGGGATGGAGGGAGAGGTTAAAAGAGGAGACCGCCTTCAAACCCCCAAAATTCTTTGTCAATTCCTTAACTTCAAGAAGACTCATCTTTTCCCCAATATCCCCTGTGGTCTTTTAATCATCATTATGATGAGAAGTAGAGGGTAGATGATGAAGCGCCATTCCACAAGGGAGGCGGGTAGGATTACCCTTAACCCTTCAATGAGGAAGATCCAAATGATCGCCGCTAAAATTGTCCCGGTAATACTGCCCATTCCTCCCAGAATGACGATGAGGAGGCAATCAATTGATTTTAGGAATTCAAAGTTGGAGGGATGGAGGAAGGTATAGAGGTGGGCGTAAAGCCAGCCCGCGATTCCGGCAAAGGAAGAACCTAAGGCGAAGGCGAAGGTCTTATACCAGAAGGTATTAATCCCCATCACATCCGCGGTAATCTCATCGTTTTTTAAGGCTAAAAGCGCCCGACCGTATTTGGAATTGATTAAATTTCTCATCAGAAAGATGACGGCGATGAGAAAGAGGTAGGTAATTTCTAAATTGGTATATTTTGGGATACCGAGCATCCCCCGGGAACCACCAAATTGGGGAAGGATGGCATCCGCATTATCAAAGAGTACTTTCACGATGATCCCAAACCCCAGGGTGGCAATTGCCAAATAGTCGGAACGGAGACGGAGAACCGGAATCCCAATCAGAAAGGCGATCAGACCCGTTCCGAAGAAAGAAGCGAAGAGAGAGAGAGGGATGATAGCCAAAGAATGGGGAAAGAGTTTGGTGAGGATTGCCCCGAGATAAGCCCCGATCCCGTAAAATCCCGCCTGCCCTAAGGAGAACTGGCCGGAGAAACCATAGATTAAATTGAGACCTAAGGTCCAAATGATAATGATGCCGACATAAAGGATAATCTGTTGGAGGTAGGGGTTGAGGAGATTGGTGGTGAATAGGATTTTGAGGATTAAGTAGAGGAGGAGGATAAAGAGAAAGGAAGGAATTTTCTTCATACCTTTTCCATTTCCTCTTTTCCAAAAATTCCAGTGGGCTTAAAAATGAGGAAGAGAATAAGTAAGGAGAAGGCGATGGCATCACGCCAGGTGGAGGAGAGGTAGGCGGAAGTGAGAACTTCTAAGACTCCCATAATCAAAGCCCCAACCACCGCCCCTTTTATTATCCCAATTCCTCCTAAGACCGCCGCCACAAATGCCTTCAAGCCGGGCATTATCCCCATAAAGGGATGAATTTGAGGATAGGCGATTCCGTATAAAATTCCACCAACAGCGGCTAAGGCGGAACCCAAACCGAAGGTGAAGGATATGATGTTGTCAACATTGATACCCATGAGGGCGGAGGTCTCTTTATCATAAGAGACGGCACGCATCGCCATCCCGATTTTTGTCCGGTAGACGATAATTTCTAAAAGGAGCAAAAGGGAGAAGACGATTAAAAAGACAAAGATGGTGACGGAGTTAATCATCAATCCCCCAAGGCAGATGTTTGTCACCCGGAACGGTCGGGGATAGGCTAAAAAATTAGGACCGAAAATAAATTTGAGGCTAGAGAAATATTCTAAGAAAAGGGAGACCCCCATCGCGGTGATTAAGAGGTTAATCCGGGGCGCATTCCTTAAAGGTTTATAGGCTAATTTCTCAATGGTCATTCCCAATAAAGCACAGATCGCCATCGCTAAGGGAAAGACGAAGGGGAGGGGGATTTTATAAACATTCAGGGCAAAATAGCCAACATAGGCACCGATCATAAATATATCGCCGTGGGCAAAGTTGATGAGGCGGACAATTCCGTAAACCATAGTATAACCTAAGGCGATTAAGGCGTAAACGCTTCCCAATTGGAGGCCGTTAATTAACTGCTGGCAGAGATAGGACATCAGTCGGGTTTCACCATCGCTACGAACACCTGTTTTCCCCCTTTATATTGTAAAATTACCGCCCCTTTTATTGGGTCACCATTTTCATCAATACTCATCTCCCCCGAGACGCACTTAAATTCTCTAATTTTTTGGAGCGCCTCCCGCACTTTACTTACCTCTTCGGAGTTTGCCCGTCGGATCGCTTCCAGGAGGAGATTGGTGGCATCATAAGCGAGCGTAGCCAAGGCATCAGGTTTACTGCCGTATTTCTCTTCGTATTTCTTTACCCATTCCTGGACTTCGGGTCTTGGGTCATCGGGTGAATAATGATTGGTGAAGTACCCCCCTTCAATCGCCTCGCCGGCAATCTTCACCATATCAGGAGAATCCCAGCCGTCACCGCCCAAGAGGATTGATTGGAGACCCATCTGCCGAGCCTGTTTAGCGATGAGCGCCACCTTATTGTAATAATCGGGTAAAAAGAGGATATCGGGATTTTCTCCCTTCACTTTGGTGAGAAGGGCGGAGAAGTCAACATCATCTTTGGAATAGGATTCATAAACTGTAATTACCCCACCACCCTTTTGGAAGGCGTCGCGGAAGAATTCCGCCAATCCTTTGGTGTAATCGTTACCAATATCGTAAAGGACCGCCGCCTTTTTCGCTTTTAACTGTTCCAAAGCGAATTTTGCCGCTACCTTCCCTTGGAATGGGTCAATGAAGCAGGCACGGAAGATATTTGGTTTTCTTGAGCCATCGTCTCGAATCGTCACTTTGGGATTGGTGGAGGTGGGTGTTACCATTAAGACATCAGCCGGTTGGCAAATCTCCGAAAGGGGGATGGAACATTTGGAAGAGACCGAACCGATAATGTAGTTT
This sequence comes from candidate division WOR-3 bacterium, assembly GCA_039801905.1. NCBI lineage: Bacteria > Pseudomonadati > Caldifarciminota > Caldifarciminota bacterium. Next base: position 6,766 of record JBDRVQ010000009.1, read on the forward strand.
ACCCGGTCTTGATTTATCAATTTGGCGCCGGCGTTAGCCGCTTCGGTCGGGTCGTTTTTATCGTCGGCGATGACATAGGTGATCTTCTTTCCTAAGACACCTCCCCGGCTGTTCGCTTCCTCAATCGCCAATAAGAAGGCATTCTTTACCGATTCGCCAAAGGTTTTGACATCACCGGTAATGGGGGCGATGAGGCCGATTTTAATCACCGATGATTTCTGACAGAAAAGGGTTAAAAGAAGAAAGAGAGGGAAAAGTTTTTTCATATTTTCCTCCTGGGATTCAGGGTTATTTCTCCTACCACCTTGCGATTATATTTAAGAAAAAAGGAGAAGTCAACTTGGATCCTTCTCCGAACGAAGTTAGGAAAATGGTATGTGGCTTGTCCTGTTTACAGAGATCGTAACCATCCCAAAGTTGGAGAGTTCTATCTTAATCCATCCGATGACTCCTCTCTCCCTACCCATTCTCTTCTTTCTTCCCCTTTTGAATCCTTGTCTACCAAATGCCAATGTCAATAATAAACCTCCCCTTTTCTTTAGTAGAAGATGAGGATTGGGTCTATTAAAGATTTTGCCAAAGTTTTTTGAAAAGTCTTTTGGAGCATTCCTAAAAGTATGCCTAATGTGGTCATGATCACTGTTAGCGGTGGCAGTTGACAAAAGATTTTTTTCTTCTATGATAGAAATTGTCAAAATGGCAAGCGGCCGAACCTGGCATAATCTCAAAGAGAAGCAGGCGGAAAGGATAAAACTCTATCTCTTAAAAAAGGGAGGGGAGGAGGAAGAGGTGAAAAATCCTAATGAGCGGTGGCGGATTCGTCTTTTCAATTCCACCTTCACCTACTATCCTAACGGCACGCTCTATTCCTCGCCTCCCCACTCTTCGGAGAATGATATTTTAACTGTTTATCAAGCGATTGAGAAAATTGCCGGTCCGAGATACGAACTACCCGACCGGGAATTTCTTCTCGGTTTTGATGAAACAGGAAAAGGGGAGATTATCGGACCGATAGTTCTGACCGGAGTTTTATTCCCGGCGGCACTTTTTAGTAAAGTTGACGCCATCGTCGGCTTGGCAAATACCAAAAAGCGGCATAACCTTAATTACTGGGAGAGGACCTTTACCCAACTCTCATTATTGAAGGAAGAAGGTTTCTCCTACATTGTGGAAGAGATTCCTCCCGATCAATTATCGGGCAATAACCTCAATCGCCTCCTGGATAAAGGATATAAAAAAATTATCAATCTCTTTCTTAAAGGAATATTAAAGGAAAGGGGAAATTTAGCCCGCTACCGCCTCGTCCTTGACGATTACGGAGTTGGGGGAAAATTTCAGCAATTCCTCCAATCCCTCCAAAGGAAAGAAGGGAAGGTGATAATCACCCCCAATGCCGACGAGAAATATTTGGAGGTGAAGGTGGCTTCCATTATTGCCAAAAGATTCCGGGAGAAGATAATCAAAAGGATAAAGGAAAATCCCAAATACCAAATCGGGGGGTTGACGATTGGCAGCGGGAATTCCGCTGATAAGACGACTAAAGAGTGGTTAAAAAAGTGGTGGGAAACTTATAAAAATTTTCCCTGGTTCGTTAAAAAATCTTTCAAGCCGGTAAAGGGAATGGGTGGTTAAAAATTTTCTTGTCCGAAATTGCATAGAGGAGAAAAGGTAGAGGGAAGATAAAATAGGAGATGTCAAATTGGCTTCCCCAAAGCGCCGGATAAAAGCCAGATTCAATTATTACTAAAAGGAAGGCCAAAAAGACAATAAGGAAGAGAAAAAGGGCGATGATTCCATAAGGCTCTTTTTCTTTCTTCCAATTTAAGCCTAAGATTAAAGCGCTTAGGAAAAAGATGGGGAGAAGAAGGGAAGGTAAATACCCAGTTTGAATGGAAAAGGGACCATTCCTTATAAAACTATCGGCATCCCATAAGAAGAAGGGGAGATTGACAGCCAAAAAAGCCAGAGCCAAACCGGAAAGGAAAATAATCCCCTTCTTCTCTTCTCCCTTAAAATGAGAGGGGAAAAAAAGGAGGTAAGAGAAGAGGACAATTCCCCTCGTCGCCAAGAGAAGTCCCCCCAAAAGACCATAAAGGAATGAATACCTTTTTTTTATCGCCAACTCTTTTTTCTGGAATAATAGGAGGTAGCCTAAAACTAAAGTCATATTGGTGAAAAGTTCGGAGCGGGTTATTACCTCAAAGAGAAAAGAGGGAGAGAGGATAAGAAGGAGGAGGCTAAAAAACCTCCCTTCTTTTGAGGAAAGGATAAAAGCAAAGAGGAGAAAACCGAAGATTTGTAAAACCCCCAAATCTCCTAAGAGGTAAAAGGGGAGGGCAAGGAGGAATAAGAAGGGGAAACCAGAAGGTCGGGTTGGGCCGCCATAGGGGAAAATACCCCGCAAAAACCTTGTTAACCATTCTAAAAGCGCCGGATAGCGTCCAATCCGAAAATCTCGGGGGTTAAATTGGTGCATTAAGAGAAAGAGGAGAAGACTGGTGGCGAAGGAGATAGAGAGATAGAGGAAGCGAGTAGAAAATCTCTTATTAATCTTCTCCGAGAAGGAGAAAAGGGTGAGGAGGATAATGAGATAAGGGATGATGAGGTGGGGATAGAGATCGGTGAGGCGCGAGAGGTATTTAGCCAAAAAGAGGGAGTTGGTAAAAAGATATACGAAGATTAACAAATTCTTAATAATTTCTTCTCCTATTTAAATAATAGAGTGAGTAAGATCCCAAAGATTGTCCCGGTGGCAAAGAGGCAGGAGGTACCACCCCATAAAAGCCAGGTGGCGTTCCTTTTTGCTCGCAATGCCTCCGGGTAACTCAAAACGATTTCCGTCTCTTGATCTTCCCTGATATCAACCCGAGCGCTTGCCGTATGGTAGCGGGCAAAATTCGGAAGCTGCTTGATAATCTCAAAGACTCCCTTTTCCCGCGCCCGCCAGTAGGCATTTTCTAAGGAATCGTTGGGAAAGAGGGAGATAGTATAAGAACCGGTTTGGAGTTTCTTCAATTGAATGGGCGAGCGACCGATTGAATTACCGTCCAAAAAGACCTCCATCCCCTCCGGTTCGGTTTTTACAGTAAGATAGCCGAAAGCAAAAATTTTGCTCCAAAGAAATAAGAGGATGGTCCATCCTTTAAATTTCATCTCTCCTCCCTTTTGTATTCCCGCAAAAAATTCCGAGTAAAATTTTCCCAGCGCTCTTCTCTAATCGCCGAGCGGATCTGCTTCAGGAGATTAATGAAGAAATGGAGATTGTGATAGGTTAAAAGCCGCTGCCCCAAAATCTCTTCCGCGATGAAGAGGTGGCGGAGATAGGCGCGAGAGAAATTTTTACACGTATAGCATTCGCACCTTGAATCTAAGGGGGAAAAGTCTTTGCTGTATCGGGCATTCCGAATCAAAATTCGCCCCTCGGAGGTGAAAGCGGTTCCAGTTCTGCCGTTGCGGGTCGGTAGGACACAATCAAACATATCAATCCCCATATTGACACATTCAATTATATCTTCGGGATACCCAGCGCCCATCACGTATCTCGGTTTCTCTTCGGGTAGGATCTCAGAGAGGAGTTTTATCATCTCGTAACTGACGGCGGCTGGCTCACCTAAAAATAGACCGCCAATCGCGTAACCAGGAAAATCTAAATCAAGCAGAGTCTGCGCCGATTCTTTTCTCAAATCCGAAAAGGTTCCCCCTTGAATTATAGCAAAGGTGGTAATTCGGGAAATCGCCTTTGACCGTTTTGCCCATTCGGTATTTATCTTTACCGCTTCTTTCGCCTTTTCGTAAGGTAAGGGAAAGCCCAGGCAGCAATCGAGGCACATCGCAATATCATTCTGAAAAATACTTTGGATTTCAATCACCTTTTCTGGGGTGAAGAAGTGATAAGAACCATCAATATGGGATTGAAATTGAATCCCCTCTCGGCTAATTTTCACTAAAGAGGAGAGAGAGGTGATTTGGAAACCACCGGAATCGGTGAGGATTGGGAGATTAATTCCGGTGAATTGATTTAGACCACCGGCTAACCTTATCACCTCCACCCCCGGTCGCAGATAGAGATGGTAGGTATTGGCAACAATCATCTCCACCCCGATCTCCGATAATTCTTTTGGGCTCATCGTCTTTACCGTCCCTTGTGTTCCCACCGGCATGAAGACTGGTGTCTCCACAACCCCGTGGGGCAACTCTAACCGGCCAACCCGGGCAGAACCGGATTTTTTCTCTAAGGAAAATTTCAATGGAATTCCATTAGAGAAAAGTCACCGAGATTTAATCTTAGCGGTTTCTCTTTAATTACCGCATTCTCCCCCAGAATCGTCTCCGCCAAAAGGGAATTTTCTACCGTGGCGTTGCGGTTGATGATGGAATCTTTAATTATTGACCGCCGGATTTCTGCCTCTTCGGAAATTGAGACGAAAGGACCGATTACCGATTCTTCAATCAATGCCGAATCGGCGATATAAACCGGAGGGATGATGACGCTTCCCTTCCGTTCCTGATAGTAGTTATTACTTTGTAGGAGATAGCGGTTCGTCTCAATCAATGCCTCCGGCGTTCCACAATCTAACCAGTATTCCACCGGCTGGGCTTTAAGAATTAACCCTTCTTCAATCAATAATTCTAAGGCATCGGAGAGTTGGTACTCTCCTTTCGTCTTTATATTCTTCTCAATAATCGTCTGCAGGGCGCGGAAAAGAGGAGCACTTTCGGTAAAGTAATAGACGCCAACAATTGCCAAATCGCTCTTTGGTTCTTGGGGTTTCTCCACAATGCGGGCGATTACCCCGTCTCTCAATTCTACGATACCAAAACGGCGGGGATTTTCCACTCGCTTTACCCCCACCAAATTCTCTTCTTTAATAAATTCAGAAAAATTCATATCCAGGATGGTGTCTCCCAGGATGATGAGACAACTGGCATCTTCTGCCACATAATCCTTTGCCCGATAGACCGCATCCCCCAAGCCCAATGGGTTCTCTTGCTTAGCAAAAAAGAAAGGAAGGTGGAAGGTTTCGGTGAGGTACTTTTCTACCAGACCTCCTTGGTTACTCCCGATGACGACGACCACCCTCTCCGGATTTAAGTCGGTGATCCTTTCAATGATATGGCCGATGATTGGTTTTCCCGCCACCGCTAAAAGTGATTTTGGTGTGGTGTGGGTAAGGGGTTTAAGACGTCTTCCCTCTCCCGCTGCGGGGATGATAATATGCAACTTTCTCTTCTTCATAATTCAATTATATACCAAAAGGGGAGAGTGTCAAGAAAACGGTGTTATTGACAAATGTAATTATTTAATTATAATAAATAGTTATAAGATGTGGTTTTTAAGAAATAAGTGAAGGAGGAGATATGCGAAGTTTAATCTTTGTATTTTCTTTAATCCTCTTTTTCTCTTTAACGCTTGCTGACCCGGCATTAGGCGGCGGACGAGGCCTCTTTCGGATTCAGGATGCCCGAGTGGAAGAAGACGGTGCCTTAGTCTTTGCCAGCCGTTGGGTATTTAATCGGGAAAGACTAGACCCTTATAGTGTTCGCTACCACGGTCCCCTTTTCGGTCTGGAGATGAACTATGCCCCATTCCCATTTTTTGAAGTATTCGGCAGCCTTATCGGCCTGGTTGATGCGAAAACTGGTCCCTTCCATCTGTATTATGATTGGCAGGGGCAAAATTTAGGGGCGAAACTTTCCTATCCCTACTTACCAGTAATCAAACTGGCGGTTGCCGGAAACTGGTTGATGGAGAAATCTGACCACCAATTAGAGTTTATGGAAGGTCTTTTCCCGAAGGGTAAATCCTGGCGAGCAATCGGGTCTTTCCGCCTCTGGGAACTCTATAAAACACTGCCCACCATTATTTTTAACTACGGCTCAAGTTTTGGTGAAGATGAAAAATATTCCTTTCTTGGTGCCGGCTTAGAGATGGCCTCTAATGCCGTTGACCTATTCATTGAGGCAAGTTCAGAAAAGGGAGAAGGTGTTGGGTTCTTTACCAAAGAAGCCAAAGCGAGAATTACTCCCGGTGTGAGGGTGCGCATTCCTTATTTTCATCTTACCGGTGGGGTAGAACTCGGTTTGACGGATGTGGTTCCGGATTACGAGGCGATTTTAGGCTTTGCCTTCATCTCACCCTTCCCCAAACCACCCCGCAGACCCTGGGGTCGTTTAGCGGGCAAGGTGCAAGATGCCCGAACCGGTATGCCCTTGGAGGCAATTATTACCTTTCCCAATCAGAAGATTCGTTCTATGAAAACTGACCCCAAAACCGGTATCTTCTTCTTGCAGCGGGCACCAGTGGGCGTGATTGTTGTCCAGGCGGAAAAAGAAGGTTATATTCCAGAAGCGATTCCGGTGGTGATTACCGATGGCGGTTTTGCCAATTATACCTTTAACCTCAAGCCTCTCGTTCCGTATGGGACAGTAGCCGGACGGATTTACGATATCTATACCAAAAAGCCCTTAGAGGCAAAGATCACCTTCACCGACCTCAATCTGGCACCAACGATGTCCAATCCCACAACCGGGTTCTTCCAGATTAATAATGTCCCTGCTGGTTTGGTCTATCTCGTGGCGGAAAAAGATGGTTACTTCACCGAAACCAGAATGGTGGAAGTGGAAGATGGTGGCATCTCTAAGTTAGAGATTGGGCTTGCCCCCTTAGATATGAAAGGGACCTTCCAGGGCAAAGTTGTTGATAAGCAATCCGGTAAACCGGTTGCGGCAACGATTACCTTTATGGAAACTCAAAGACCGGTTATTTTAACTGATACTTTAACTGGACAATTCACTACGGAACTACCAGTTGGCTCTTACCAAGTAAAGGTTGAAGCCCCAGGTTATGTTACCCAGACGAGCACTTTCTCAATCAATAAAGGAGAAGTGACCGAAAGGAAATTTGAGTTGGTGAGTAAGGGAATGGTCTTAACCTTGAAAGGGGTTTACTTTGACTTCGCCAAGGCGACTTTAAGAACCGAATCTTATCCGGCTCTGATGGAGGCAATTCAGATTCTCAAAGATAATCCCGATATTCAAGTTGAGATTCAAGGTCATACCGACAATATTGGTTCCGATGCCTTCAACCAGAGACTTTCCGAAAGACGCGCCCAGGCGGTCGTTAATTTCCTTGTTCAGTATGGTGGCATCGCTCCCCAAAGACTTACCGCAAAGGGCTACGGAGAAAAAAGACCAATCGCTTCTAATGAAACCGAGGAAGGAAGACAACTCAACCGAAGGGTTGATTTTGTGATTCTCAGATAAGAAAATACCCTAATAAGGAAGGGAGGGGGGAAATTCCTCCCTCCCTTTTTATTTTTGTTAAATCTTCTCCAGTAAGAAATCCCAAAAGGTTTTTCTCTTTACCCGTTTTTCCATTATGAAACTTCCTTCCTGAATGAATGGTCGGAATTCCTGAGCATAATATAATCTTCGGGCACTGGTGTTTTTATTATACCAGCGCCTTCCCTGACGAAAGATACGCCTTAAGGTGTAATCGTAGTTACCTTCTTGAGTAGTAAACCCTTCTTCAATCAAGGAAACAAGCATCGCGACATGCCGGGGATAGGCAGTTACCGAAAAGGCATTGGCTTTTTTTGCTAGGCCCAAGGCGATTTTAATAAATAAAGGGGAGAGTTTACGACCTCGGTATTTGGGACGAATGTAAGCCCGGGTAATTTCCCATCTTTTCTTGCCGTCGTCATTCGGATTTTTCCATTCCGGGTCAAGGCGCACGTAGCCAATCGGCTCGTTGACATCATAAAGCCAAATCTCTAAGAGTTTTTCTTTGGTGATTAAATCCTCGTATTGGTAAAAGGCAACTTTGTAACCTTCAATCGTAAAGTTTATGGTCTCTTCTCCGGTTTTGGCGAGGGGGCGACTCCTAATGAAAGAATTGAGTTTTTCCTGATTCTCGGCTGGGACGAGCCGCACGATCTCTTCCACAATCCTCCTCTCTAATTCTTTGGTCATCTCTTCCTTTCTCCCATTATCTTCCTCAAAATTGCTTCCAATTCTTCTTCACTCTCTATTAAGACTCTTCTTGATTTTGAGCCGGCATAGGGACCAACGATACCCGCTTTTTCTAACTGGTCAATGATTCTCCCCGCCCTCGCCCAACCGACATCTAACTTCCTCTGGAGCATGGAAACGGATGCCTCTTTATTTTGAAAGACATAACGGGCGGCGGTAGCGAAATATTCGTCAATCTCATCGCTGAGGGCAATCTCCTCTTTCTTCAAACGACGGACTTCCGCTTCTTCTTCTAAGGGGGTATGATATTCTACGGCGAGTAACCTTTCGGCAATCTCTTCACTCAAAATCTCTGCCAGACGCCTTCGCTCCTCTTCAATACTCGCCTTCTCTTTATTAATCAGAATGTCAATCACGCCGGTTTTTACGATCTCTTCTGCCTTCTTTTTAGGATTTGGTATTAATCCTTTAAGGATTTCTTTCAGATAGCGTTTTGCCCAAAGATTAACCAAACGTTTTGCTTCTTCCACCGAAATGAATGCCCCGTGCAATCTTATCGGCTCACCTTTCCCCGGAGGCAAAAAGAGCATATCACCTCTCCCTAAGAGACTTTCCGCGCCGTTCATATCAAGGATGATGCGGGAATCGGTCTTGGAGGCGACCTGAAAGGCAATTCGGCAAGGGAAGTTTGCCTTAATCAATCCGGTTATCACATCGGTGGAGGGTCTTTGGGTGGCTAAAATGAGATGGATGCCCACCGCTCGGGACATTTGGGCTAAGCGGGTTATTCTTCTCTCCATCTCTCCGGGGTCTTTCACCGTCTTCATCAAATCCGCCAGTTCGTCCACAATAATTACAATGTAAGGCTTCCTTTTCTTTCCGATTTTTTCGCATTGGGAATTATAAGTTTCAATATCCCTTACCCCAACCCGGGCGAATTCGGAATAACGCATCTCCATCACTTGGATTATTCGGTCCAATTCCTTCGGGGCACTCTGCGGGTCGGTGGTGGTTAAGCCTAAGAGATGGGGGAGGGGGTCATAAATCGGCAATTCCAATTGTTTCGGGTCAATGGTTAAAAATCGAACATCTTGGTAGGAAGAGCGGTAGATAATGGAGGAGAGGATGCAATTTATACAAACTGACTTTCCCGAACCAGTTGTTCCGGCAATTAAGATATGGGGCATCTGCCTCAAGTCGGCGATATAGGGTTCACCTGTGATGGTATCGCCCAGAACAAAGGATAAAGGGGAAGGCGAAGAATCTAAGACTCCACTTTCCAAGATGGGCCGGAGGCGGACAATCTTCCGTTTCTTATTAGGAATTTCAATACCTACGGCCGCCTTTCCGGGGATCGGAGCCAAGATTCTTATCCTTTCAGCCCTCAAGGAGAGGGCGAGATCATCAGCTAAACTCTCAATTTGCTGGATCTTTATTCCCGGTGCCGGTTGGAACTCAAAACGGGTAATTACAGGACCGGTGAGAATTCCCGTAATCTCCCCTTCAATAGCAAACTCCTTCAATTTTCTCAAAAGAATCTCTGCTTCTTCCTTTAATTCTTTATCATTTTTGGAGATTTCCTCTTCTCTCTCTTTCTCTAAGGCGGAGATAAACTCTTCGGGAAAATCTTCCTCAACTTCCTCTGTCGGCGGTGGCATCACCTCCTCTTCTTCTTTCAATTTTTCCTCTTCGGCCGGGGTATCTTCTTTCCTATTTCTTATTACCTCCTTTTCCTTAACGGCATTGTCCTTTACCATTTTCGGGAGAGGGATTCTTTTTCCCAGACGAAAGAGAAGGAGAAGAAGAGCTTTTAATCCCCGAAAAAGGAGAAGGAAAAGCCGAAAGAGAAGGGAAAGGGATTGGAGGATGGGAATTTGAATGCCGGTAAAGAGAAGGAAGAGGATGGTTAAAAGGAAAGGGAGGACGATATAGCCACCAAAAGATCCTAAGAGGGTGTGAAAAATTTCGCCGAGAAAGATACCCGATTCCCCAACGATCTCTTTATTCAAATTTATGTATCCCAAGAAGGAATTGAGAAAGAGAGCGTAGGTGAAGAGTTTCAGAGAGAACTTTGTCGCCCCTTTTAAGTTTTTCTTTAAAATTAAAGAGAAGGCGAAAAGAAAGAAGAAGAGGACGAAGAGGTAAGAGAAGAAGCCGAAGAGGGGAGCGAAGAGGCGGCTTAAAAATAAGCCAACCGCCCCACAATGGTTCGTCTCCTTTGTCCGATTGCCCAGATGATAAGAGAAGAGACTGAGGAGGAGGAGGAGGGCAAAAAGGAGGAGAAGGAGACCGGAGATTTTCTGTTTCTCTCTCGGGGGTTTATCTTTTGCATTCTTTCTACTACCCATCCGTCCGTTAACCAATAAATAAGCGATAGAAGAAACTGACAAAAGGATTTATGAGCCAAAAGAGGATGGGAATTCCCACAAGATTCCCAATCACGATGATCATTAAAAGTAAATAAAAACCGTAGCGCTCCAATTCCATGTAATAAAAATTTAGCCTTTCTGGTAAGAAATAACTTAAAATTTTTGAACCGTCAAGGGGCGGGATGGGGATTAAATTAAAGGAGGCGAAGATGAGGTTATAGATAACCGATAAGGAAAATAACTGGAAGAGAAAGGGGGAAGGAAGAAATTTAAATACCCGGGTGAGAATGCCAGAGAGGAAGGCGATAAGGAAATTGGCGGATGGTCCGGCGAGGCTTACCAATAAAATCCCCTTTTTTGGGTCCGGAAAGTTAAAGGGATCAATCGGCACCGGTTTTGCCCAGCCGATGCGGAAGAGGAGGGCGGAAATGATGCCGATCGGGTCAAGGTGTTTTAAGGGATTAAGGGTTAAGCGGCCAGAGAATTTTGCCGTTGGATCACCCAGTCTGGCGGCGACATAGCCGTGAGCGTATTCGTGGATGGTTAAGCCGAATAAGATGGCGGGTAGACTCAAAAGAAAATTCTTATCCATATCTTTTCAAAAGTTTCCTCAGATATCCTAACTCCTCCTCTTTCGTTTTAATCTTCCCATCTAATCTCTGGTAGAGAATTTTCGTTAAAAACTCACCGTATTTAACCTCCGGTTTAATCCCGAGTTTTTTCAATTCCTTACCCGTCAAAATCGTTTTCACCTCCTTGCTTCTTTTTAGAAATTCTTCAATCTTTTTTCTACTCTCCTTGCTCACCAATTCTTTAATGAGCCCCAAGGCGGAGGTTGATAAATCTTTCAGGAGTTGATAGATGGTAGAAGGTCTTTTTATTCTCGCCAACCTCTTTTTGAGGAGAGGAATTTTTTGAAAAGAGATAATTTCTCTCTTCTCTTCGCGGTTGAGAGGTAACTTGGCGGTGGGGAAAGAAGCCAAGAGATAAAATAGAGAAGAATCGGGGTTAACATCTCTCCCCTTTCTTATCCGGCTCAAACTCTTTACTATCCTTCGGGGCAAATTCTTTCCGAAGTAAGCCTTGAAGATTCCTAAGCGGTTTATCTCTTTAATCATCGCCAGCCAATTCTTTTCTTTCATTACCAGTCTCAACTCTTGCAGAAAGCGCTCGCCGGAGAGGAGGGAGAGATAAGAGGATTTTATCGCCTCCTCCAGCCAGCGGCGAGTATCTTTCTCCATCCTAAAACCAAATCTCTTGGCAAACCTTATTCCCCGGAGGATGCGGGTGGGATCGTCAATAAAACTTCTCGGATGGAGAACACGGATCATTCCCCTTTTTAAGTCTTCTTTCCCATTAAAGGGGTCAAAGAACTCTCTTTTCCTCAAGTCATAGGCGATGGCGTTAATTGTAAAATCCCGGCGGCGCAAATCGTCTTCAATCCGTGCGGGAGAGACCTTCGGTAATTGGGCGGGTCGTTCATAAATCTCGCTCCTTGTCCGGGCCAGATCAATCACCATTCCCTCCCCTTCAATCTTGGCAGTGAGAAATTGGGGATAAAAGACCACCTTCCCGTTTAACGACTTCGCCAACTCCTTTGCAAAGAGAAAAATGTCACCATCAATCACCAGATCAATATCCTTAACCTCCCTTTTTAAGAGGATATCCCGCAAAGGACCACCAACCAAATAGAGAGGGAAGTTGAAACGCGCGGCCACTTCCTTCGCCTTATTGATTAAAGGGGAAAAGAGAAGAGAGGATAATTCTAGTGTCACCTCTTCCATCATAGAAAAAATTTATTCTTTGTCAACTAAAAAATTCATTTCTGATGAAGAACTTAATCCGAAGGCTAAGAAGAGATATATTTAAATTACGTGGAAATAAATCTCTTTTATTCCTCCTATCTTAAAAAGATAATTTTCTTCACCTTTTTATATCCGTCAGCGGAGAAGTGTAAGAAATAAACGCCTTCTCTCATTCTCTCCGAAGATAAGGGGAAGGAATAAATCCCAGGTTTTTGCTCGGGGAAGGAGAAACGTTTCACTAATCCACCACCGGTATTATAGATGTTAATTGAGACATTGCTCTCTTTTGCTAGGGAATAGGAGAGGATAGTATTTTGGGAGAAAGGGTTCGGCCGGGGAGGGAAAAGTTCGGTCTTTAAAGAGGGTTTTTGAATAGATATTTCCTTTATCCCCACGAGGGTAGTATCAATAATCCAGAAACCAATTTGGGCAATTTGATTAGTGCTTTGGATAATACCAACTGCGGTTTGGGAAACTGAGACCTGGGCAGAGAGATTACCGATATTAATCCTTGTGCCACCGGAATTTACGGAATACCAATCGCATTGGTATTGGGCATAGGTTAGAGAAAGGAGAAGAGATAAGATAAATAATAATCTATTCATCTTTCCCCCGCAAATTGGTTTCTATCTTTACCGAATTTAATTCCTGAGGGGAGACCTCTCTGATTTCGCTTCTCTTCTTAATTAGGTCCTTCGGATCAATCCGCAGATTCTTTTCTGCCAAACGCTTTGCCCGAATCTCAAAAGGAATCTCTGGGTCGTTGGGGTCAGGATAGAGATTTTGGTCGGTGTAGCCAATTGGTTCTTTTTCCATTCTTAAATTCTCAAATCCCTTTCTTTTTGCCAAAACCCGATAGGCGAATGGCGCATTACTTCTTCCATTATTCAATTCAACCACCCTAAATCCTCTCTCTCCCCTCTCCACATAGACACCTTGACAATTGCCGTAGAGTTGGACAAAGACCTCCATTGGGTTTTCTTCATCAATGGTTACTGTCTCTAAGAAGAGGGGGTCTAATTGGATATAAGCCTCACCGTTAATCAGTTCTCCCCGGCCGATATCTTCAAACCAGACCTCAGGGGTTTCTAAGCAGTAGAGGGCAGTTGGGCCTTTTGAGGTTCTAACCAGTGCCGATTTTGTACCCGAGGCACCCAAATTGCCGGAGGCATAAACTCCAAATTGACCGGAAAGGAGATGGGCACCTAAAACACCAGCATAGGCGGAAGTGCTGCAGACCCCTAAGATGCCGTTATTCGCTTGAGAACGGCCATAAATTCCCGGAGAGGCGGTAGAGAATCCATAGACACCAACATTCTGCGCCCCACCAAAAACACCAAAGGCACCTGTGGTATAAATTGGACCTTCACCCCAAACTCCGGCATAACCAATACCAGCCGATTCCGAAATCCCGATCATCCCGTCTGCGGTCTTTCCCAAAGCGAAGAGGCCAGTGGTACCGCTGAAAGTGCCGCCACCACCATTAGTAAAATAATAACCGGAACGGTTACTTCCCGCAGCCACTAAGGCGGTTCCTAAAGGATGGTGGTTAGCCGCATAATTGGCAAAGCCTCCTGATGCCTGGGCGCTACAGATGGCTACCACGCCACTGCCGGTTATCCCTTTGACAAAAAGGCCTGTATTCCCAGTAAAGGTACCACCGCCACCATCTGCGAAGTAGAAGGCATTAAGACCATTTCCCGCGACCACGAGTCCAGTACCGGAGGCGTGCCGATTGAGGAAGATACCACCAAAGGCAGAAGAGGTGGAACAGACTCCTACTGTTCCGTGACTAAAACTCCCACCTTCACCGTAAATTCCCGGAACGCCACTGGTAGCGGAGACACCGTAAAATTGCTGTGCCCGACCCCTACCGGCAATCCAGAAATTTCCGGCTTGGGGGGAGAGGTTTTGATTTCGGATGTAGGCGGTATCGGTATAGGCGCGATTGAAAGAAAGCGTCACTTCCCCACTAGAACCACCGCCACTGAGCCCGGTTCCCGCATAAACTCCGGTAATATCACCCGCGGTGAAGTTTAACTTCTCTTGTCCAATCGTATTATTAGCGATATCGCTACCGGTAATACTCAAATCTAAAATCTTGGCGGAATTTATCGCATTGTCTGAGATCTCATCCGAAGTTAGGGGTGGAGTTAAAGGCCTCACCGCCGGGGTGAAAGATAGGTCTTCCATTAAAATTGTGCCGTTGAGAATCTTTCCGGTCGTTACCGCATTATCGGCAATCTCATTGTTGGCGATGGGTGGGGTGATTGGTCTTGTTAAAGGAGCACTTTGGGCGTAATTGGCGCTATCCGCCCTTCTCGCGAGATAGGAATAAGCAGCACTCACTATCCTCACCCGGGGGGTCATTGGTGGATTGGGATTGACCTGCATCTCTAAATATAAGTTGCCATCAAGGGGTAAAGAAGTAATTGGGTTGACACTTCCCAAAAGGGTATGGAAGAGACCGGCTCGGGTTTGAATGGTTTGGGTTTCATTCCAGAAAGGACTACCCCCCGAGGGTACATTAAATAAACGGAAGGTGACAGAATAAGAGGAGTCCCGAACTGGATTGCCGATATTATCCGTAAGTTTACCCTGATAGTTTAAGAGGAGGGGAATAGAGATTTGGTCGGTCTCAGGAAGCGATGTCTCTATCTTTTCCGCACTCGGTAAAAGGTTATTATTTTGGGAAGCGAAAGTAAGAAAAGATAGAAAAAATAAAGAAAGATACCACTTCATGATTACCTCCGTATTTGGATTATACGGGGAAATTATTAGGAAGTCAAGTAAGCAATTTATCTTCTCTTTATCATCTCCCAGACGCGGTCCATCTCTTGGAGGGTGGCATTTTTACTTATCTTTTTCTTCATCTCCCGAAACCTTTTTAAGAATTTCTGATTCGCTTTTCTCAAAGCGATTTTTGGGTTAATTCTTAAATGTCGGGAGAGGTTAATCAAAGAGAAGAGTAAATCGCCAAACTCTTCTTCTACCATTTTCTGGTCACCTTTTTTGATTGCCCTTTTTAACTCCCTGATCTCTTCTCTAATTTTTTTAAAGATCTCTTCCTTCTTCTGCCAATCAAAGCCAATTCTTTTGGCGTTTTTTTGAATTTTTAATGCCTCCAAGAAAAAATCTCTATTCTTTGATTTCACGGACGATGATGATGGGAGTTAAATTATCTCCCTGACCCGCGGGATTGTCGCGCATAATCTCTTCTAAGAGTTTTTTCGGAACACCGGAGGAAGCGCCGACGACCCAACTCCCACCGATGTCGTTCACATCCATAATCGCGCATTCGCAACCGGTCACTTCCTTTATCTTTTGGCTCACCCTCTCTGGTTCCTTTGGTCCCATAATTACGCACTCGTAATATTCTTTCACCCCGGAGGTGTGGGGGGCATCAATCATTGCCGCCTGTTTCCCGGCGATGCGGTAGAAATCCCCCCGGCGTCCTAAGAGTTTGGTGAGGGCGGAGATGAAGGAGGCAAAAAGGATTCTTATCTCACCAACCTCCCGAATGGCGCATTCCATACTGTAAGGATTTCTGAGACCAACCCCATAAGGAACCTTTCGCACAAACCGCCAGAGGAGACGGGCTAAAAACCTGGGCTTTAACCTTGCGGTGGGGATTGCCCTCCCTTGGGTAATCGCCACCGCACTTTCCGAGATGGTGATGATGTCATTGGGTTTTAATATCTGGGAGGTGTATCTCTTCACCACCTCCGCTATATCATCCTTTTCGGAGAGGATATGGGTTTTGATTGGGATTCTTAAGAATCTCTTACCCGAGACTTCCCTTACCGGTTCAAATTTTTTCATCCCTCTCCAACTCTTCTTTCAGTAATTGCCTCTCATAGAGTTGCCAGTAGAGTCCTTTCCGGTTCAAAAGTTCTTCCGGATTCCCTTCCTCCACTATTTTTCCATCGGATAGAACATAGACGAAATCGCAGAGGCTGAGTAAGGATAACCGGTGGCTAATGATGATGACACTTTTCACCTCTTTTAAGATGTTGGCGACGATTCTCTTCTCAATCTCCGCATCTAAGGAAGCGGTGGCATCATCCAGAATTAAAATTTTGGGGGAGGTTAATAAAGCCCGGGCAATTGCCACCCTTTCCCTCTGTCCCCCGGAAAGTTTTATTCCCCTTTCTCCAATTAAAGAGTCAATCCCTTCGGGCAGCGTTTTTATCTCTTCCTTTAAGCCGGAGAGGTTAATCACCTTCTCTAAGTTTTCCCGATATTCCTCCCGGCCAAAGAGGATATTATTTCTGATGGTTTCGGAAAAGAGAGAGGCTTCTTGGGGGCAATAGCCGAAGAATTGGCGAAAAGATTTTAGGTGAAGTTCTTTCAAGGGTAAAATCCCTTTTTCGGTTATCACCCGAATCTCTCCGCTCGTCGGTTCTAAGAGTCTTAAAATTAATTTGACGATGGTGGTTTTACCACAGCCAATTGGTCCGGCGATGCCAATCTTTTCCCCTTCCTTTATTGTCAGATTGAGATCCGTTAAAACCATCTTCCCATCATAGGCGAAATTTACCCGATCAAAGATAATTCCTCTAAGAGAAGATACTCTCTCTTCTCCTTTTCTCTCTATCTCTTCTGGAAAGAGGGCTAACTCGTGAATCCTTTTTCCGGCAACCTTCCCCCTTCGGTAGGCGACGAAGAAGTTACCCAAGTCCCAGAAGGGTTGGATGAGTAAAACGATATAAGCCATAAAGGCGACAAATTCCCCTAAGGTCAATTTCCCCTTTATCACCCAGATGCCACCAAAGAGGAGGATTAATAGGATGGCAATCTCCGCGTTGCTCCGAAAGACAATCCCCACTTTCACTTCCGATTTGATGAATTCCACGGCCCGGGAGATTCTCTCTTTTAAGAGGGGAGAGAATTTTTCCCCGGTGCTTTTTTCCCGGAGAAAAGCCTTTAAGAGTTTTATTCCGGCAAGGGAAGACTCAATGTAGTTACAGACCGCCGAGATCCTCTCCCGCCATCTCTGATAGGTGCGGTGGACCAGATTGCCAAATTTTGACCAGAAGAGAGCGGCGCTGGCTAAAGGGAGGAGGGAGAGAAGGGTGAGGAGGGGGTTAATCTTGATAAGAATGATGAGGGCGATGGTCAAGGTGAGAAGACCTTCAATCGGTCGGAAAATTCCCGAACAACTGAACCAGGATAAATCGTTTAAGTCGTGGTCCAGCCTTTCCATCACATCTCCCGGGGGGAATTGATTTAAGAATTTATGTCCCTTTTTCAGAATTGCGGAGAATACCTCGGTCCGGCAGAGCCAACCAAACTTTTCATTAGTCCTTCCCCGTAAAAAAGGTAAGAGGGTAGTAAGGAAGGAGCGACCGAGACCGAGGAGAAAGAGCAAGGCGACATATTGCAAAATCCTCTCCCGGGAGAAATTCTTTTGGATACCATCAACAATCATCTTTAAGAGATAAGGAAAGGAAAGGTTGGCAGTAGTGGCGAGAATGGTTAAGAGAATTAAAAAGCCAAGCCAAAGTTTATTCTTCTTCCAGAAATCAATCACCAATTTCATACTCCCACCTCAACAAACTGCAACCGGTAGAGTTTATAGTAGAGTCCTCTCTTTTGGAGCAGTTCCTCGTGATTTCCCTCTTCGGCAATCCTCCCTTTATGGAGGAAGATAATCCGGTCGCACATCTGGATGGTCGCTAAGCGATGAGCGATGATAATAGCAGTCCTCCCTTGCAAAATCTCTTTTAAGCCTTCCTGTAAGAGCCGCTCAGTTTCCGGATCAACCGAGGAGGTGGCTTCATCAAGAATGAGAATTGGGGGGTTAAAGATTAAAGCCCGGGCAAAGGAGAGGAGTTGTCTTTCGCCAAGTGAAAGGTTTATCCCCCGCTCAATCAAGTTCG
Organism: candidate division WOR-3 bacterium; assembly: GCA_039801905.1. Taxonomy (NCBI): domain Bacteria; kingdom Pseudomonadati; phylum Caldifarciminota; species Caldifarciminota bacterium. Next base: position 24,793 of record JBDRVQ010000009.1, read on the forward strand.
TCTTGTAACCTTCGGGAAAAGAAAGAATCCTTTCGTGAATTTTTAGTCTCTTGGTAGCCCCGATCACTTCCTCTTCCTTAATTCTCTCGTCAAAGAGGCGAAGGTTATCTAAGATTGAACCAGGGAAGAGAATGATATCCTGGGGAACGAGACCAAAAAATTTTCGCCATTCCCTAATGGGGAAGTCCTTCCTTTCGTAGGGACCGAGATAAATCTCCCCGCTCTTTGGTTCGTAAAAACGGAGAAGGAGGGAGATGAGGGAGGTCTTACCGCTCCCGGTCTCACCCACCAAGGCGACCTTTTCCCCCTCTCCGATGGTGAGATTAATCTCTTTCAGGACGAGATTATCCCCTTCATAAGAGAAGTTGACATTCTTCAAGATGAGGGGGTAAGAGGTTGGGGAGAGTTTCTTCTCTCCTTTCTCCAGACCTTCTCCTTTTAAGGAGAGGATTTCGTAAATCCTTTCGGCACTGGCTAAGGAGCGTTGGATGACATTCAATTGGTCGGAAAGTCCTCTTAAAGGGGCGAAGAGCCGGATGATATAATTAAAGAAGAGAAAGAGGGTGCCGATGGTCATTTCTCCCTTTAATGCCCAGAGGGAACCGATACCTAAAATTAAAACCATCGCCAAGACTTCTCCGAAGTCAACTAAAAACCAGATGCGATACCATAAACCCATCCCTTCCACCTCCTTTTTATACTTCTCCCGGTTCAGGTTATCCGCCTTCTGGGTGGCATATCCTTCCCGATTAAAAGCCTGAACTACGGAAAGGGCGTTAAGATTTTCATTTAAGAAGTTATTAATCTCCGCCACCTTCTTCCTTATATCAAGGAAAACTGGTCGGACCTTTTTCTGAAACCAATAGAAGGCATAAGAGAAAGGGGGAAGGAGGATAAAAATTAAGAGGTATAGTTTATAGTTAATCTTAATCATTACCGCGCTCATTCCCAAAAGCATCACGAAATCCGTCACTAAGGTGGCACCGGTGACGGTGAAGAGCATCTTTAAGGACTCGGTATCCGATTCAATCCGGGTTAAGAGTTTTCCGGTTGGGTTCTGGTCAAAAAAGGAAAGGGGAAGGGAGAGGATGTGGGTGAAAAGGTCCTTTTTCACATCCGCAGTCGCCTTCTCACCGACAGTGGCAAGTTGAATCTGTTGGTAATAGGAGACAAAAAAGGCAAAAAAGGAAAGGAAGAGGTAGAAGGTTGCGGTATGGATAAGACCCCGGATATCGCCATTTTTAATAGAGACATCAATCGCCCGCCGCAAAAGAATGGGACCAACCAGAGAGAGGAGGGTGGAGAAGAGGAGAAGACTTCCCCCCAGAATTATCCTACTCCGGTATTTGAGGAAATAGGGTAAAAGGAAACGGAAGAGTTTACTCGTTTTCACCTTCTTTTTCCGAACCTCTTCCGCCGCGTATAAACCTTCTTCTCCGTAGAACATCTCTCCATCTTAATCAAAAACTGGAAAGTTTCAATGCCCGCCTACTAATCTCACCATTAAAAATCCCTTCCCAAATTACTTTCCCTTTTAAACCCCTCTTTATCCCCCCAGTTAAACATCCAATTATCTTCCCGATTGGAATAAGAATTAGGCTTTCCATTACCTCCTTTATGAAACCTCCCTTTAAGCCCCTCCTTAGAGCCAAGATTAGACTACAAGTTAAACCTTCCTTTATCCCAAAGGTTAGACCTTCTATTATAACTATTGTTAGACTTTTTATTAAATCTCCGATACCATCCCCTATACTGCCCCCCATTTTTCAGGAAAAATCAAATAAATTATTGTAAATCAATAATTTATAAGAAAGAAAGGGCGTTAAAAAAGATTACCCTCATTAAACTTTTAACCCTCCCACTTTTCCAATTTCACCCCTTCCTTATCATCTAAAACCCCATAGGTGAAATGGAAAAGCCAATCACCAGGATTTAGGTAATAGCCATCCCCAATCTTTTCTAAGGAGGGTGTATGGATATGGCCAAGTCCCACCAAGAAAAATCCTTCTCTTATCTTCTCTTCGGCAAATTTAAGAAACTTCTTTTCTAAGTGCTTCACCCAGGCTGTACCCCCGGAAATGCCGATGAAGTTCCTTGCCAGAGGTATCCCAAGATTAGGATGGAGAAGGGAGAAGAGAAAACGGGAGATGGGGAAGCGGTAGGCAAACCGGGAAAAATTAGTTAAGAGGGAATCATCAAGAAAATCACCGTGGATTAAAAAGACCGGTTTCTCAAAGAGAAGAATCTCCATCTCCCTTGCCACAACTACCCCCAAGCCGGAAAAAAACCTACCCGCTGTCCAGTCGTGATTGCCGGGGAGGTAATAAATCTTCACCCCTTGGGCAATCAATTCCCTAATCCGAAAGAAAAATTCTAAGTTATCCTTCGGGATTACTGTTTTATATTCCCACCAGAAGTCAAAGAGGTCGCCGAGGATGAAAAGGGATGAGGCATCTCTCTTTATGAACTCTAAAAAGGAGAGGATTTTCTTCTCCCGCTCTTCTTTCCCTTTCCTCCCCAAATGGACATCGGAGATGAAGTAATGCTTTCTATTCACAATTTTTAATCCGGGATAAAATCTTTCTGATATTCTCTCTCAATTTCCTTTTTGTATTAAGAAAGATTGGTTTTAAGGAGGCAAGGGATTGATAGGCTTTTACCATTTTCAAATAAATCTCCGGATGGGCATCGGAATATTTTCTTTCCCTTCTTAGGCGTTTTAAGATTAACCTTTTCGGTGCCCGAGAGAGAAGCCAAAAGATTGAAGAAGAACCAATCTCTTTCCTTAATAAATCCCGGTAATAAGGGTTGGAAAATGTCCCATCTAAAAAGACACTTCTCTTCTGGAGATAATATTCTTTTGCCCTCTTTATCAACTCTTCATAGGTCTTTTGGGTAATCTCTTTTTGGTAGATCCCTTTGCCGAAAGGGGCCGGGAGGTGCTCTTCTATCGGCAGATTTAATAAATCCTTTCTTAGAATATCAGTAGAAAGGAGAATCCCCTCTTCCCTTTTTCTTATTTCTTCTGCTAAGGTTGTCTTGCCCGAAGCCGGGGGACCAAAAAAGACCAAGACCTTTGGCTTCTTAAATAAAGATAAGGTATACCTTTCGCTTTCGCGAAAATATCTCCGGGCAAGATTTCTTATTTTTAACCTCTCCCCTTTGCCAATCCCTTTCTCTTTTAACCGAAAACTTATCACCTTTCCCCGGACATAGGCGCGATAGGCTTTATAAAAGGTGAGAAGGCGCAAGAGGCTAAAATCCTTAGTCAGTTGGAGATAATGGTCTAAGAAATAGTCAGCCAGATGGTGAGAGTTAGCAAACTCCAAATCCATTAAGAAGAAGGCCACTTCCGAAGCGGTATCGGAACAAGAGAATCGGGGGTTGAACTCAATACAGTCAAAGATATAGGGTTTATCTAAAAGGAAGATGTTTTGGGAATGGAGGTCGCCATGGCAAAACTTTATCTTCTTCTCTCTTATCCTCTGGGCAAAGAGCTCTTTGTTCTCTTCCATAAAAGAATAGATTTTCCTTTTAATCTCTTCGTATCTTTTCCGGGAGATTGTCTTGCCAACAAAATTTTCTGTCTGGTTGAAGTTTTCTTCCCAATTGTATCTAATTATATCCAAACGGCCGTATCGCTCACTATTTTTGGTTTGGGATAACCCGTTGTGGAAATTAGCAACGATTTGGGCAATCTCCTTCACTTGGGAGAAATTTACCTTCTTTCTCTTTAATAGAGAAGTCATAAGTGCCTCTTGGGGTAACTCCTTCATCTTCACCGCATAGTCAATAACCGCAGGAGAATTTATCTCGGTGAAGCGATAATTTTTATCAATCCCCAATACCCCAAGGTAAATCTCCGGGGCAAGCCGCCGATTCAACTTCAATTCCGCCAAACAGTATCTCTTCCTCTTCTCTCTTGTCGTATAGTCTAAAAAACCGAAGTCAACCGGTTTTTTAATCTTATAGGCAAACTCTCCCGTTAAAATTACCCAGGAGGTATGGGTCTCACAGACCTTTTTTGCTCGGAGGTTTTGGGCAAGGGTTTCAATCTCTTCTTTGGTCATCAAAACCTTTTCCCTTTCCACCAAAAGAAGAGGGAGATGAAAACGAGGGCAAGACCCAGTAGGGAAAGTAAAGAGCCCAGACGATAATATTTTGAATCGTAAAAGAAGATCACCTCGTGCTCCCCTTCGGGTAAGGGGATCGCCCGGAAGGTGTGATCGGCACGATAGACCTTAACTTTTTTTCCGTCAACCTTTGCCTGCCAATCCGGGTGGTAATTCTCCAAAAGGACCAAAAAGCAAGGTCGGTCGCTCTTAGCCGAAATTTTGATTTGGTTCGGATTGTATTCTAAAATCTCCGCCGGGGCAAAGAAGGCCTTCTCTGATTGGAAAGAGGGAACCGTTTCTGAAAGCAGGACCTTCTCTCGGGGATTGAAATCTCCCTTCAGGCGGTTTAAGACCTCATCTTTATTCCTTAAAACCTCATAATCACCGACCAAAAATGCCCGGGGGAGAAATGTCTTATTCTCATAGATTAAATACCTTCTTCCTTGAAAGACTAAGGAAAAATCGGGCGAAGAGAAGAAATCCTTTAAGGTCTTAATTAAATTCTGGGTATTCGGGTCGTATCGGGATAAATCTTCCGGCAAGGGAATAGTGATTATGTATTTCACATTCAATAAGTCTAAGAAGTTCTTATGAAAGAGATTGGTTGGTTGAAACATTACGGTCTGCTCGGCACCAATAAATTCCTGATAACTTTGGAGGGGATTGGGGTGGTAGCCCCCAACCGAATGGATATCGTAATACATTAGGATACCATCATTAGAACGTTCGTAATGTAAGGGATAGACCCGATAAAAACCTTTATCCTGGCTTAAAAAATTGACCACCTCATCCGGGGCGTAGTATTCTTCTGGGGGGACAGTTGATTTCATAAACCTTTTCCCAATTGACCAGGAATCAAAGATTGCCAATATCCCAAAGATAATACCAAAAGTTAAAAGGGAGCCTCTTTTCTTCTTTCCCAAAAGAAAGAGAAGAAGGGAATAGATAATAAGGAGGGAGATATTTAATAAAAACCTTCCCTGAAAAGATGGATAGTTATTAAAGAGGTTCCTTATTTTATCTTCTCCCGGATGGCTCCCCCTCTCAATATAACCCTTTAAGGCATTAAGGATATTTTCCTTAAAGAGAAGGGTTAAGAGAAAGAGAAGAGAGATAATAATTAAGAAGTAGATGAGATATTTTTGCAGACGGCGCAACTTCTCTTTATCACCGCCAATTTGTAAAACTTCCTTTAAGCCAAATCCAGTTAAGGTAACTAAACTGAAGGCGACCAAATAGAATGCCTGGGAAGGGGCACGGAATTTACTCACTCCCGGTAGATAATAAAAGAGGCGAAAAACTGGTGTCTTGGCGCCCAATGAAAAGAGGAGGGCAATTAAACCTAAGAAGACAAAGTATTTCACATAGCGATTGCCAAAGAGAAAGAGGAGGGCAATTCCGGAAACTAAAATTGGTAAGACCCCAAGGTATTCACTATGCAACTTAAAATAATTTTCCCCCCAATAGGAATCCAAAATCCCGGAGAAGTTGGGCACTAAGAGGTCAAAAATCTCTAAGGGAGGCAAAGCCCAGGAGGTGGCAAAGGCAAAACCCTTCTCCTGTCCCCGAGCCGCAAGAGGCAAATTGGAATAGACCGGTAGATACTGAATGGCAATCAAAAGACCCATTATAAAAATACCAATGAGGTAAAAGATGATAAGTTTTAATGTTCCTTTGGCGCCGTTCTCCTTGCGCTCGGCGATTAGGTGAATTAAAAAATAGAAACCAGAGGCTAAAATGCCATAATAAATCAATTGGAAGTGGCAGGCTAAGAAACAGAAGGCAAAGAGAGCGCCCATTAAGATAAAATAGAAGACCTTCTTCTCCTTTAAGCCCCTATGTAAAAGGAGAAGTATCCAAGGAAAGGCAGCAGCCGAGCCCAATCTTCCGGCGTGACCGGCATAAGTCGTAGTTACCAAACTCCCAGCGAACATATAAAGAATCCCCCCGAGAATACTTTCTAAATAACCCAAGTTCAGTTCTTTAAGATAGAGATAGGTGCCGAAACCGGCTAAAAAGATAAAGACGACAAAGACATAGACAAAGACCAGATGGGGAGAGATGAAGAGCCGGAAAAGGGTTGCCGGAGAGAATAAATCACCAAAGAAGGCAGCCACGGTCGGCACCCCACCAAAGATGTGAGGATGCCAGAAGGCGATATTCCCATATTTCTTAATAAACTCCGCCATAAAGCGCCAGGAGGGAAAACTACCCATCAGCCAATCACTTCCCGCCAGCATCCGATTCGGTGAGAGATATTCAAAGAGATAGATAACCGCCAGAAAAAGAAAAAGGAGGAAAGCAAAACGAAGAAGTTTTAGAGAAGACAGATGTCTTGCCGGAGGTTTAACTTCTTTCTTCTTTTCTTTCTTTCCCATAGTCACCCCTTAATAAAATCGCCACCAAGAGTATAACCAATTCTCCCAAGGTTGTCCATAACCGAGCCAAGAGGGACATCAAACTGGCGATTGGTAATGGCAGAAATAATTTCAAAAGAAAGGCTAAGACCCCTTCCCGAACACCGAAACCACCGGGGAGAAAGATGATTCCCATACTGAAAACCCAAGCAAAAGAGAAGGCACCCAAGACCCCCAAGAAACTCCGGAAAGGAACCGGATAGATAGAACGGACCAAAAAGAAAAAACCGGTGGCGTGGATAAACCAAGAGAGAAAATAGAGAAGATAGATAAAGATGATACTTCTTAATTTTAATTCCGGAAGAGAAACTTCCCTCTTTAAGATTTTTCCCCCAAGATTGATTAACCATTTTAAGATTTTGGGATGGAGAAAGATAATACTTAAAGGGATAAAGAGGAAAGAGAAGAAAAACTTTTGGGGTAAAGATTGACCGAAAAAAGGGAGAGCGACTAGAAACAAGACGAAAGCGGAGAGGGAAAGGGCAATCGTCTCAATTAAAAGCCCGGCGGCGGTCAAAACCTCTGGAACCCCGTAGCCCTTTGCCAAGACAATCCTCCCGCCAACCGACCAGACCTTCCCCGGAATATACTTGCCCATCTGCGAAATGGCAACCGTCCTCAGAGCTGCGGGATAAGAAATCTTTTTCCCTAAAACCGAAAGGTTCTTTAACCAGGAGAAAATTCCGAAAAGGGAACTGGCGATTAAAAAGGAAAGGGAAAGGGCTAAAACCTTGAAGGAGAAGCGGATGAGGGAAAAGTCAATCTTTTGCCAATTGGTAACAATGGAACGGATGAGAAAGTAAAAGATTATTAGAACAAAAGCTAATATCAAAATCCTTCTCCCTAATGGTAAAATCTTAAACGACATCCTTTTTCTCTTTAAGTACTTTAATGAACCGCTCAATGAAATCTTCCCAGCGGAACTTTTCCCGGACGAAGAGTCCCGCCTTTTTTCCCATCTCCTCTCTTTTATCTTCTTCCCGCAAGAGAAAGAGGATTTTCTTTGCCAAATCCTCTTTCTCCGGCTCGCAGAAGAGGCCGGTCTCCCCTTCTTCAACTAATTCCGCCACTCCTCCTTCCTTCACACTTACCACCGGCAAACCAAAGGAAAGTGCCTCCAGGACGCTCAAACCGAAAGGCTCATTTTTCGCCAGATGGATATAAATATCCGCTTGTGAATAAAAATCAGGCAAATTCTCCTCTCTCACATAACCGCAAAACTCTACCACTTTTTCTAAACCCAAACTAACTACTAAACTTTTCAGTTTCTCTTCCTCCGGCCCGGTGCCCACAATAAAGACCTTTATTTTGGGGTATTCTTTTAAGACCAAGGGAAGAGCAGTAATTAAAATATCAACCCGCTTCCTTGGTTGCAGCCGGTTCACGGTGAGTAAAATCTTATCCCCATTTCTCTCTTTTCTCTCTCTTTCCGGAAAATCAACCCCTAAGGGACCAATCATCTTCGCCCTTTTGGCGTAAATCCTTTCTATTTCTCCTTCCATAAATCTACTAAAAGTAAGAATCGTACCAGAGTCTCCAATAAATTTTTTATCCAAAAATCGGAATAAGGGATAGAAGGGACGAATGAAGTATTTCCAAATTCCCAACCGGGCAAGTGTCTCCTCTTTTAAGTCGTAAAGGAAGCGGGGTGGTTCATAGCAGAAATAGAAAGTAGGAATTTTTCCTTTCAAAAATCTCTTAAAATAGAAAAGGGCGGGCAGACTGGAAGATTTATGAAAATATAAGAAGTCGGTATCCTTGGGAATAAAATTGGCTAAACGGTACACGAAGAGATGTTCTAAAAATACCTTCTGGTAATGGTTCTTTATCTTATCTAAAAAAGGGGCAATGACCAAAAGAGAAACTCCCTTCTCTAATTCCCTTTCGCATTCCTCTTTTATCCCTAAGGTCAAAAGGGTGACCTTAAATCCTTTATGTAATAAAAGGTTACAAATCTTAATCACCAACCTCTCTCCACCCGCTAAACTCCGAAATTGGGGAAAGATGTGGCAGATGTGCATAAATTAACTTTGAGTTTAAGGCAACTTCTCCCGAAGTCAAGTAAAAATTGACCCCTTGACTTTTACCAATTTTTAACTATAATTACTTCATGAGGAGGAATTATGAAGGCTAACTTACTCATTAAAATTTTAGTTCTTTCTATCTTTATTAGCGCTTTTGGTCTGGAGTGGAAAAGTATTTATCCTTCAGCCCGTCGTTCCGCAACGATGATCGTTGATAGCCTCAACCAAAGGATAATTTTATTCGGCGGCACTTCTTATTACCTTAATAACCGATGGTACAATGACCTCTGGGAGATGCCATTAAATAACCCTGGCCGCTACGCCTGGTTTCCTTTGAGTGCCGCTGGTAACCTACCTCTGCCCCGGTGCGATCACTCGGCAGTTTATGACCAAAGACATCAGAGAATGCTTATCTTTGGAGGCTGGGTAGAAGAAGGTTTAACTAATGATGTCTGGTCATTAGACTTGACTCTCGGTCAAGAAAGATGGGAAAGGCTAAACCCTTCTGGCACACCACCGGTCCCCCGCTATGATGCTTATACCATTTATCACCCGAGGAGGAATTCTTTAATCATCTTCGGTGGAACCGGTGATTATGTTTGGTATAATGACTTATGGGAATTAAAGTTAGACAGTCTGGTCTGGCGGGAGATCAACGTTTCCGGAGAAAGACCAACACCACGGGGTGGGGGCGGTGAGTTTTTTGACCGGACTAATAACCGAATGATTATTTTCGGAGGCAGTGCTTATAGCACCTGGTATAATGAGGTCTGGGCATTAGATTTAACCCCAGGGAACGAACAGTGGAGTCAACTTTATCCCACCGGTCCTCTCCCAACTCCTCGGTCTGATTTTTCCTACGGCTATGATAAAAACCGGAATAGATTTTATATCTTTTGCGGCTGGAATTATAACTTGGGCCGGTTATTTAATGATACCTATGTTCTTGACTTATCCAGTCTCACCTGGACCCAACTTTTCCCTGCGGGCGAAATCCCAGAAGAGAGGCGAAACATTGTTGGGGTATATGACTACTTTAATGATAACTTTTTCGTCTTCGGCGGTGATATGGGAGGTTCTTATTACCTCTTTGAAACCTACTACCTCCAACTTCCTTCTGGAATCGGGGAATGGAAAATGACATCAAATTTATCTACTCCCTACCTTTCGGTTCAATCGCCGGCAAATAAATCTTGCCAAATCCGTTTTCTCTTGCCCAACTTAGAAGGAGTGAAGATAAGAATTCTTGATTTGACCGGACGCTTGATTAAGGAAATCTATTCCGGGAAATCTCTAAGCGAATGCTTATTCTGGGATGGGACGGATAAAAGGAATAAAAAGGTTGGTTCTGGTTCCTATTTCTGCGAGTTAGAAACGGAAACCGAGATTTTAAGGAAGAGATTTATCTTTTTGCCTTAGTTAAATATCTTATAGGTTAAAGAAGACCCAAGGGATTTTCAATTCCGGATGAATGCCGAGTGTGGGCTTATAGCCATAAATTTCTTTCAATAACTCCGGAGAGATTGCTTTCTCCGGTGTATCACAAATCACAATCTTTCCCTTATGCAAAACCAAAATTCTTTGGGCGACCAAAAGAGCGATGTTGATATCATGGACTGCCAAGAGAAAGGTAATTTTTTCTCTCCTATTCAAATCTAAAAGTATCCTTAAAATTTCCATCGTTTGTCCAATGTCAAGATGGGAGGTCACTTCGTCTAGTAGTAAAATCCTTGGCTTCTGCGCCAAAACCCTAGCCAAAACCACCCTCTGTCTCTCGCCACTGGAAAGTTCCTCTATCCCTTTCTCCCGAAATTGGTAGGTATTGGTCATTTTCATCGCCATCTCGGCAATTGAGATGTCTTCTCTCTTTTCTTTTTCCCACCGCTTCTGGTAAGGATATCTACCCATTAAGACAATCTCTTTGACCTGGAAGTTATAAAGAAAATGGCTCTCCTGGGGCATATAGCCAATCAGTTTCCCCCTCTCCTTTGGCCTTAAAGAAAAGAGGTTCTGGTCAAAGACTTCTATCTTTCCCGAGAGAGGTTTTAATAAGCCCGCGGCAAGTTTCAATAAAGTCGTCTTGCCACTGCCATTCGGTCCGATGATTGCCAAAAAGTCCCCTTCAGAGATTTCAAGAGAAAACCCAGAGAATATCTCTTCATTATCTTCATATCCAAATTTGATATCTTTCAGGCAAAGGGCATTCATACCTTTCGCAGGAGATATAAGAAAAACGGGACCCCAAAAATAGCGGTGACGACCGAAAGTGGTAATTCCACTGGGGCAATGGTCCGGGCAAAAAGGTCAGAAATTAAAAGAAGAGAACCACCCAAAAGGAAGGAAGTAGGAAGGAGACGCTTATGATGAAATCCGAATAAAGAGCGGGCGAGATGGGGGACAACCAAACCGACAAAACTGATACTGCCCACATAAGAGACAACAAAAGCGACCAAAAAGGAAGAGGTGATAAAGGTCAGTTTCATCATCTTTTCCGTGTTAACCCCCAGACTCTTTGCCGGTTCCTCACCCGTGGTGAGGATATCTAACTCGCGGGCATAGGAGAAGAGGAAAAAGAGGAGAAAGAGGCTAATTCCTAAGATGATGGCGAATATCTTTAAGGTGAGAGGGGTAAAGATGACCGAAAGGTTGCCCATAATTAAATAAATTATAGAAGAGAGGGGTTTCCTATTAAGAACCATCACCAAAATGGTGAGGGAGGAGAAGAGAAAACTTACTAAAACCCCAGATAGAAGGAGGGATAATTTCTGAATCCGACCGGAGATTTGGGCGATAAGATAGACGAAGAAAAGAGAGAGCAGAGAAAAGAGAAAGGCGAAAAAAGGAAGGGTAAAATAGGAAACCTTTCCCAAGAGAAATGCCAGGGCAACACCGAATCCAGCACCCGAAGAGATTCCCAAAATATAAGGATCGCAAAGGGGATTCTGTAATAAGCCTTGTAAGAAACCGCCCACAAAAGAGAGCACCCCACCGGCAAAAATGCCCAAAAGGACTCGCGGCAAGCGGATTTTCACTATTATCTCTTTATCCATCCCTCCCGGACCAACAATTAAGGAAAGGAAGGAAATGAAAATTAAGAGAATAAATATGCCGTATTTCATTTAGCCCTTAGGGATTAGCCGCAAGGATTTTCTTTAGGCTATCCAAGCCGATAACAATTCTCGGACCCGGACGGAGCAAAAGGTCAGGATTGAAGGAAGAAATTATCTTCCCTTCTTTTACCGCCTTTATCTTGTCAAAACCGATTCTCTTTGCCATATCTTCCTTTTCGGCTAAGGGATGGAGGATAAGGATAACATCCGGATCTCTTTTTATCACATCTTCTATCTTCACCATTGGGTATTCCTCAATTAAATCAGAAAAGATATTCTCCAATCCGCAGTGGGTTAAGAGGTCGGAAAGAAAAGAATCTTTGCCAATGGTGATTAATGGTTGGGGCGAAATCTCAACATAGATTTTTAATGGTGGAAAGTGAATTCTTTCTATTCCCGATTTTAGATATTGGCTTAAGGAATCGGCTTCTTTCTCCGCCCCTAAGAACTTCCCGATCTCTTTTATCTCTTTTAGGAAGGAAAGTAAATCCTTCGGGCAAGAGGCAAAGGTCTTAATCCCCAACCCTGTCAATTTATCTTGAATAATCTTTTGGGTTGGTAAGGTTAAGAAGACCAAGTCCGGTTTTAGGGCATAAATCTTTTCTAAGGAAGGGTTAGCAAAATCCCCAACCTTATAAACCTTCTTTGCCGCTTCGGGATAGTCGCAATAGACCGTGTTACCCACCAAGTAAGATTCTTTCCCCAAGGCATAAATAATCTCGGTGATACTCGGCACTAAAGAGATGACCCGCAAAGTTTCTCTTTTCTTCGGTGCCCGGGCACAAGAGCAGAGAAAAGATAAAAGGCAAAATATTTTAATTACCCTAATCCCTCTCATTCTCGGTTTCCCGATTCACCTTCTGGGCGAAGACCAAATAAGCGGTATGGGTAATCCCCCTTTCCTTCGGTCTTGTTCCGGTGAGGCGCACCATAATCTCCCTTTCTAAAATCTCAAAGACCTTTATCCGGACAAAACCTTCCAGTTCCAAACTTCTTACAGTCTTTTGTACCTGCTCCATATTTGGAGAAATAGAGGCAAATGTCCCCCCACCCTTAAGGGCAGAATGAGAAGCCCTAACCAGTTGCCAGGGTTCCGCGACATCAATGAAAAGACAATCCGCATCCTTTTCCGAAAAGCCATCCTTTGCCACATCGCGCTGAATAAACTGGACAAATTCTATAAGGTGGGCGCGTTTAAGGTTTTCTTTCGCCAATTCTATAAACTCTTCCCTTATCTCATAAGAATAGACCCTTCCCATTGGTCGGACGAAATTGGCAAGGATAATGGTGAAGGCACCAGAACCAGTGCCCACTTCTAAGACCTTTGCCCCGGGAAAAATTATTGAATGTAAGAGCATAAAACCGGCATCCTTCGGATAGATTATCGTCGTCTTCCTCTTCGCCTTCATCGCTAAATCTTTTAGGGTCGGTCTTAAAATGTAAAATGGGTATTGGGTATGGGATAGGATTTTATCCCCAAAATTTTTATTCTTTATCTCAGAAAGAGAAATCATCCCCTTATGAGTGGAAAAACTCCCTTCCTTCGGTAAAGTGATTAGGTATTGGGTATTCTCCGAATGGTATAAAAGGATAAGTTCCCCTTCTTCAATCATAAATGAATAGGAAGTAGCCGATGCCAATCCCTAAGAGGTTATAGAGCAGATCCCGATAACTAAAATACCCCTTCGGTTTTTTTCTATCCCATAACTCTTTAAGAATCCCCAAGGAGAAGGTACCACCGAGAGAAAAAGAAGTGGCGATGCTCTTTTCTTCCTTTAACCGACATTTAAGGAGATGATAAGAAGAACCAACTAAGGCAAGGCTCATACCAAAATGCCAGAACTTATCTTCACCAAACCATTTGTCTTGAAGGGTAATTTGGGAAAGAGAGTCCGGCGGGCAGATGGTATCCGAATAGAGAAAAAAGAAGGACAAAAATAGAATCATAAAGATATTAAGGAGTAATTATTATCTTCCCTTTTCTCTGTAAGGAAGGCGAAGAAAGGGAGAAGAAATATAACCCAGCCCCGAGGCGATCATTCAAAACGAATTCTTTTCCTTCTATTTTCTTTTCCTCAGAAGAAATCATCCGACCCTCTCTGGTATAGATTTCCACCTTCACCTTGCCCGAGAAAAATTGGGGGAGGGAAATTCGGAGGTTCTCTTTTTTCCGAAGGAAAATTACAGGCGGGGTTTCTCTTAATAACCGAGATAAGGGCGATGTCAAGATACCAACCGAACCGAGAATGGTAAAAGGTCGGGGAGTGATGACGGAGACGGTCTCCGAAGAGGTGAAGACCCAGAAACGGAGATAACAACTCTCCGAAGGAAAGTTGGGAATTTGCCATTGCTTAAAGCCATTATTGGGCAGGTTATCAAAAATTGTGAGCCAGGGGCCATTCCGACCCGTAGAAGAGAACTCAATCTTTACCGTAGAATTTTGGTAATTGGGCACGGCACTGAGCCAGCGGATGAAGTTTGCCGAACCAGCATAAAACCTTTCGCCCCCCTTGGGAAAGATTGGGTTAATCACCAGTTGGCTCGGTTCCGATGTCTCCTTAAAAAAACGGAACCGGTTGCGTGCGTTAGGCCAAGAACCTTCCCTCAAAACTAAGGCGATATCCGGATAGCCATTATTATCACAATCACCGCCAACTCTCAATGCCTGACCATAGCCCTCAGGTGGGGTAATAATCCGAACCGTCTCCTGCCAAGTACCACCACCCGTGCCCAACCAGATTTTTAAGGTGCAATTTCCCTGCGCCACAATATCGCAGAAACCGTCAACATTCATATCAAAAAGGTCAATCCGATAGAAATTGCCGGTTGCCGGTAAATTTCCCGAAAGGTTTACCCAAGTATCACCTACAACATTAAACTTAAAGACCATAACCCCACCCTGCGGATTGATAAAACCTAAATCCTTTCCGCCATCATTATCAACATCACCAAAGGCAACACTCCGGTAAGCAATAGAACCTGGGGAGGGTAGATTCCGATGGGCCAAGATAAAGTTTCCTTGGCCATCCCCAAAGTAGACACTGCCGGATTGGTGCGTCGCGCAAAAGTCAACCTTACCATCCCGATTGACATCGCCGAAGGAGAATTCGTCATAAGAATTCCCACCCAAGAAACCAAAACTTCTTCGCCAGGTCCCATTCCTTAGGTTGAGATAGATATGAATCCCATCATCAGCCCCGAAGGAGACCGCTCCCACATCTAAGTAACCATCGTTATCAATGTCAGCAAAATCGGTGCCAAACATCCCCCAATCCTGACCGTGAGTTCCCAAACTATCATCCCAGGGAATCCAGTTCCTTCCGGTGCCATCCCCCAAAGCGACCTCCATCACCTGATCCCCAAAATCATTACCGGAGTAGTTGTGATGCATCCCGTAACCACAATCCAAATAACCATCATTATTGACATCGCCAATTGCTATGCCTCCGTAACCAAAATCACCATTCATATAAACCGACCAGTTACCTCGTCCATCACCAAACCAGACCATTATCCCGTGCTCATCGGTATTGACATAAGGAGAACCGTGGTCGCCAATGGAGAGTAAATCCAATTTGCCATCATTATTGATGTCCACCATTTCCAACTCGGTTCTTCCCCCTTCCAAAGTCGGCGGGATTAGACCCGAAGATGATTCAATATATTGAAGAGGGTAAGCAATAGTGAAAAAAAGTAAATTAAGAAAGATTAATTCTCTCTTCATAATTGGATTATAGGGAAAATGGGTAAAAAATCAAGAGTTGACTTTTTAAGAAAAATGGTTAATAGTTATAAGATAGGTAAGGTATTAAGGAGAAAATATGAAAGACAAGAGGATTGAAAGATGGGCTTCCCTTTTATTAGACTACTCCTTAGGGATAGAACCAAAACAACTCTTCCTTATCCAGGGAACACCCTTAGCCATGCCCTTAATCAATGAGGTCTATCGTCAAGCTCTGAAAAGAAGAGCCTTTCCCTATGTGAAACTGACCGGCGAAGGAACAACGGAAATCTTCTACCAAGAGGCAAACGAAGAGCAACTTAAATACATCTCGCCGATGGAGAAGTTGGAAGTGGAAAAGATTGATGCCTCTTTAAGAATCATTGCCGAATGGAATAGAAAATCCTTAACCAATATTGATCCGAAAAGATTGGCTTTGGCACGGAAGGCGCGAAGCCCAATCTTTGAGCGTTTTTTAACCCGAGCGGCGAAAGGAGAACTTCGGTGGTGTCTTACCGCCTATCCGGATTATGCCCAAGCGCAGGATGCCGAGATGTCCTTAGAAGAGTTTGCCGAGTTTATCTTTAACGCCGGTTGGCTCAATAACCCCGACCCGATTAAAAAATGGCGAAAGTTCTCCGAAAGCCAAAAACAGACAATTAAAATTCTTCAAAGAAAAGAGACAATCACGATTAAGGCACCCGGAACCGACCTAAAACTTTCGGTTAAAGGGCGGAGATGGATAAATTGCGACGGTAAGGAAAACTTCCCGGATGGTGAAATCTTTACCGCCCCGGTCGAAGACTCAATTCAAGGTGAGATAACCTACTCTTTCCCGGCGGTCTATGCCGGCAAGGAAGTAGCGGGTGTTAAACTTGTCTTCAAAAATGGTGAGGTGAAGGAAGCGAAAGCGGAAAAAGGTGAAGAATACTTAAAGGCGATGATTAATATGGACCCGGGCGCAAAAAGGGTTGGTGAATTTTCCTTCGGTACTAACTACGGTATAAAGAAATTCATCAAGAATATCCTCTTTGACGAAAAGATTGGGGGGACAATCCATCTGGCGCTCGGTTCTTCTTACCCGGAAACCGGTGGCGTTAATAAATCCGGGCTCCACTGGGATATGATTTGCGACCTGCGAAAAGAAGGCGAAGTCTATGCCGATGGGGAACTCATTTACAAAAATGGCAAGTTCCTCATTTAAATCTTGACATTGACCAAAATCTCAGTTATACTTCTCTATGAGTAACTACTACTATATCGCCTCCGCGAAACAACGGAGAAACTTTCAAGAGGAAGATTTTAAGATATTTTTAGCCAAACTGGAAGAATCCCTCTATGTTAATAACGCTACCCTCTATGCCTTCTCTTTTCTGCCTCCCCGTTTCCACCTCCTCTTAGAAAGCCGCGAGCCAAAGATTGACAGATTTATGCAGCATCTCAATGTTTCCTTCGCTATGGTCTTAAAATTACAACGCAATCATCAAGGACCACTCTTCTCCGGAAGGTATACCGCCTATCCCTTTACTAATAAAAATTATCTCCTGCCGGTTTCCCAATATCTCCACCTCCTCCACCTTGCTCAAAATCCTAATTCCCCTCTCGTCTATCCCTGGTCTTCGCTTCCCGGTTATCTGAATGAGAGAAAGGCAATAAAGTTTATTACCTACGAAACAATCCTGAAAGCGGCTGGTGGGCGAAAGGGCTACGAGAGAAAGTTGAAGATTTTAGCAAAAAAGATAAATCCCCAAGAGGCACTTGACCAACTCTTTCACCGGATGAAACCGGCGGTTCCTAAAAAGGGGGAAGGGAAAAGGATCAAGCCGGAAATCGTGATGAGAATTGTTGCCCAAGCCTTCGGCTTAAAGAAAGAAGAATTACTCCTCACCCATATGAAGGGGAAGATAAGGGGTATCGCTGCGGAATTTCTCCTCAAATTCTCCCAATTGACCCAGAATGAGATTGGTCAACTTTTGGGTGGCATCGGCTATTCCGCCGTCAGCCATCTCCGCTACCGGATGCGCGAAAGATTAATGAAGGATGAAAAATTAAGAGAAAAGTTTCAAAAGATTGAGGAGCAACTCCTTGCCTTAGTTTAAGTAATTATTCTTATTTCACTTTTGTCACCCTCCGGACGAGATTCAACTTTTCCGTCCGCAGGCGGAGAAAATAAACCCCGGGTGTGAGTCTCTCACCGTCTAAGGAAACTTGGTAATTACCCGGGAGGGAGTGTTTGTTTGCCAAAACTTTAAGGAGTTTCCCGTCAACCGAATAAAGGGCAAGGTCCACCGCAGCGGCTTCTTTTAGGAAATAATTGACCGTCGCCGTATGGGAGAAGATATTGGGCGAAACCCTTAAAATCTCTTCCTCCATCTTCTTCTCTTTTCCCTCTTTCATTCCGACAACATTTAATTGGTAGTACTCCACGGAGGAGAGGACATGGGTATCCGCTGTCGCCCGACCGCCAAAGACCCAAATTCCCGGGATGCCACCAGTATTGCGGTCACCGGGGATAAAGACACCCGCATGATTTCTCCTCGCCTGATTGAGATAGGTGAATGTTGACCAGGTGTTATTTGTCACATCATAGATGAAACACTGGTTAGTTTCGTTGGGCCATTTGCCATTACCAGCAACGATGATTTTATTGGCGAAACCATAGGGAGATGTGGAATCAAAGCCGAAGGCGCGGGTCTCACCAGAAGAATCGGGCAAATCCGCAACTCTTACCCAACCCGCGGAAGGATTTTCTGGGTCAAAGACCTCAACAATCTTTTGGGCATAAAGGTAGGTGCCGTTAAAGATGTCTCCCCCGATAGCATATATCTTATTATTAACTACGGCGGTTGTGATATAAGTCCGGGCAAGATTCAAATTGGCTTCGGTAATCCTTGACCACCGGGAACCGGCCGGTGCCAATGGGTCAAAGACCCAGGTCTCACTAGAAACATAAGGGGAGAGGGACTCATTAAAGCCGCCGAAGACATACATCTTATTATTGTAAACGACATTGGCACCCGGAATGGGAATCCGGACACCACCAATTCGCATCGGTAGAGGATCGGTATCAATCGTCCGTACGGTATTGCTCATTGGATAATAAACTTGAACTGCCGCCGTCTTTGGTCCACCAGCGGTTCGGCCACCCACAATGTAGAGACCATAGGTATCAATCTCGGAATAGTTATCTTTTAAGATGCAGATGTTATAGTTAGAGACCGGAATCGGCATTGACACCCCCATACTGCGATAGATTCCGGAATCCGGAATGAAGCACCAGACTGCGCCACTCGTTGAATTGTCGCTCAACCTACCGCCTAAGAAATAGACCTTGCCGGTCTTTGGGAAGTATTCGCCATCAAACCGAGTGAAGCGGAAACCAGTCGTCGGTGGTCCATACTGCCAGGTCTGGGCTGCAAGAAGGGATAAAGATAGGGTTAAAAAGAGAAGATACTTACCCTTCATAAACACCTCCGTTGGCTTTCATAATTAATGATAAGAAAAAGATAATCTTTGTCAAGGGTTTATTTAGGGATTCATTCAAGTTTAAGAAGGCTTTAACCTAAAAATAAGTTATGAAGAAATAAAAAATAAAAAGGGGTGTCCCATACAGGGGAGGGGATCAGGGGTCTGATAGAAAACCTAAATAGTGGCTTAATAACCGGTCTAAAATTGGGTCTACTTGCAATTCTAATTGAGGGTCTGAAAGGAGGAATAAATCTAATAGAAGGTCTAATTGTGGAACTAACCAAAAATTGTTAATTTAACCGAAAGCCTAAATCTCAGCTTAACCGAATTTATAAGGAGGGGCATTATTAGGGATAGGAAAAGCGACGGTTTTTAATACTCTTTGATGTAGGTCCTCTCCGCCACCTTCTTTAAGTATTCCTCAGATTTTTCACTAATCTTCTTCTCCCAGAGGTAGTTCCTAATCTCATCTTGCAACTCCTCAAAGGGAATGATCCGCTCCTCTTCCTTTTTTAAGACTTTCAAGAGATGGAAACCACCAAGAGTTCCTTCTGCGGTCTCATTCACCCAAAAGAAGGGTTCGGAGATTTCCCCTTCCTTTAACTTATTCACTATCTCTTGGAAGGCTGGGGGAAGTAGGGCGATGTAGGTCTCACCCAAATAACCGCCTTTATCTTTTGTTTGGAGATCCTGCGAGTATTCCTGGGCTAAGGAATCAAAACTCTCACCGGCTAAAATCCTCTGCCGGAGCCGGAGGAGGAAATTTTTCTCCCTGAGCGTATCCTCCCGGGTTGGAATAACTTTCACTAAGATATGGCGCGCGGCAACTTTATTGTCGCTTCTCTTTTCGCATCGTAAAATTTGGTAGCCGAGGGAAGAGCGAAAGGGTTCGGAAACTTCTCCTTCTTTCAGAGAGAAGAGGCGCTCCTCAATCTCCGGGGCGAGGGTCCCTTTCCTTACCCAACCTAAATAACCACCCGATTCCTTTGTCTTCTCGTCTTCGGAAAAGGACTTTGCCACTTCTTCAAAATCGCCACCCCACAAAAGGATATTATAGACCTCAAGAATTTTCTTTTGCGCCTTCTTTTCGTTCTCCTCCCCGGGGGTGATGAGACGGAAGATATGGGCTAAGGAGACTATCCCCGGTCTTTTGGCCAGAGAATCTTTATTCTCTTCGTAAAATTTCTTCACTTCCAAGGGGGAGACAAAGACCTGGAAGAGTCCTTTCTTCTGCAATAATTTTTGCCCCAAGATTTTTTTCCGAATCTCTTCTCCGTAACGAATCTTCACCTCCCTTTCGGTCAGACCTTCCTCCTGCAACGCCTTTTGGAAAGCCTCCTCACTGGGAAAGCGGGCGCGGATATTTTCCCAGACCTTTTCCAGTTCTTTTTCTATTTCCGCTCGGGAGACTTGGATCGTTTCCCTTTCCGCCTCCAGGAGAATGAGTTTTCCTTGAATCATCCGGGAGAGTGCTTCCTTCCTTAAAATACTATCTGGAAGATCTGTGCCCAACGCCTTCAAAAACTCTATCGCCGTTAATAATTCCGATTGGAGAACGATCTCTTCCCCCACCACCGCCACTATTCTCTCTACCAAAGAAGAGGCAAGGAGGGAATTGAGGAAAGCAAAGGATAGGAATAGTTTTAGAATACCGCTTTTGCTTTTCACTTCTGAAAATAAGCCTCCGGTCGGATTTCCACTTTGGTTTTGGAGCGAAGGGCGGCAAGAAGGTTATCAAGATGCTCCCGACTCTTTCGGTATTTTAGGACATTATTGATATATTCCGAAACATCCTTAAAAGAAATATCCTTCTTTACTTTCTTCTTATCAATAAGTTTAATGATCTGATAACCCTCTTGGGTCTTAATCACCTCGGAGATGGAATTTGGTGCCAAGGAGAAGATTATCTCCTCTAAGGTTGGGTCATTTAAACTTCCCCGGGGAATGTAGAGCGACTCCTCTCCTCCTTTTAGGACTAAATCCTGGGAGAACTCTTGGGCCAATGCCTTAAAGTCCTTACCCGATTTAATCGCCGCCAGTAAAGAATTGGCTAAATTCTCATCGGCAACCACAATCCGAGAAATTTTTACCTCATAGAGAAACTCTTCCTTATGTTTATTAAAATAGTCAAGGGCTTCCGCCGGGCTGACGGTGATTTTTCCAACTTCTTCTTCCACAAATTCGTTCACCAGATAGTCCTTAACTAATTGCTCCAATCGGTATTTAATATCCTCTCTCTTATCCAGTCCTTTTCTCTTTGCCTCCTGATATAAGAGTTCGGCGGAGACCCATTTTTCTAAGACCTGGGACAGGTTCTCTTTTGGCAATTCCACTCCGCTGGGGAGTTGGGCATCAAGTGCCTTCTTTGTGAGATAGGAGTTACCAACCCGGGCGATATAATCCCCTTTTTCGCAGAATAAAATTAAAAAGGCAAAAAGGACCAAAAGGATGATCTTTTTCATTTTTTCTCCTCTCTTCTTAATTTTTAACCCGATTAACACAAGAATTGCCTTTCCCTTGGGATTACTATTCCTCCTCAATCTCAAACTTCTCTTTTTTATAACCTTTCGGCAATTCAAAAAGGTTTGCCTTCATCTCTTCCCTTTTCACTTCTTTTAATTCCATAGCAAATGTCCTTTTTCCCTTCTCGTAGCCAATTATCTTTACCGGAATACCGGAAAATCCCTCCTTCTCTTCTCTTCTCACTTGATAGAAACGGGAAGAGAAATCTTTTGCTATCTCCGAAAAGAAATCTCCCATGTCTTCCATCACCTTCAACTCTTCTGGTTTCAATCCAATCTTTTTGCCGTCAGTCGCCCAGACCTCTTCTACCTTCTTATTCCCCTCGTAGACTTCGTATTTATCGCAGAGCCATTGGTTTACCTTCTCGCCGCTTTTCACTTTTTTATAAAGCCTCTTTGGTCCCTCAGGTGCGCTCTTCCCTTTCCACATCTCTTCAACCCTTTTTCTTTCTTCTGGGGGTAAATTCTTTAAATTTTCTTCCATCATCTTCATTACCTCTTCCATCCGCCTTTTCATCTGTGCCCGATCCCCTTTGGTAATCTCAAAATAGGATTTCTTTTTCTGGTCAATTGACCAGAACACCTCTTTATCACTCCGGAAGATAAAAGTCATCTCCTCCTCTTTACCCTTCACATCCGCGCGCATTCGGTCTTTCTCAATGTAAGTGGTATGAGTGATCCTCTCCTTCCCTTCCGCATCTTCATATTCCACTACCATCCGCACGCCAGCCTCAACCGTAAGAAAGGTAAGAAAAAGTATCAAAATTAAACCTTCTATCTTTTTCATTTAACACCTCAATTTGATTATAAGGGGCTAAAAGATTTAGTCAAGGGAAGATTTAATCTCTTTCCGGAGGTGATTTAGGAAGTGAAGATAGCCTTTCACCCTTACCCGGTATTTGCCGTTAAGTTCCTTCATCTCCAACACATTCCCGGACTCATAAATTTTAGAGAGGAGATCGCCCCGAGCGATGGGGATGGTGAATTGCTGAACTTTCAAGAAGGGCTTCATCTTCTCTTTAATTTTATCAAATAGCTCTTCCATCCCTTCCCCCGTGAGGGCGGAGATGAAGACCGCCTCTGGATAATTCTTCTTCAGCCGTTCTAATAAATAGCGCTCAAAGAGGATGTCAATCTTATTGAATACCCGAACGAGGTGCCTCTCCGATTTGCCTGCCCCTCCCGAAGATGGGCTCCAGGCACCAATCTCTTCTAAGGTCTTCTCCACCACCTGAATCTTCTCGACCAAATCCTCGTTTGTGGCATCAATGATGTGCAAAATTAAGTCCGCCTCTCTAATTTCGTCCAAGGTTGCCTTGAAGGAGGCTAAAAGTTGCGGGGGTAAATCACGAATGAAGCCGATGGTATCGGTAATTAAGACCTTAATCCTTTTCTCAATCTCTAAGGTCTTCGTCTTGGGGTCAAGGGTGGAGAAGAGTTCCGGAGAAACTTTTACCCCGGCGTTGGTTAATCTGTTAAGTAAGGTTGACTTTCCGGCATTGGTGTAGCCGCAGAGGGCGATGCGAAAGAATTTTTCCCGACTCTCCCTTTGAATATGTCTCTCTTTATCAATCTCTTTTAAGGACTTTTTTAAGATGGCGATGCGCGCCTTTATCCTTCTTTTATCCTCCTCCAATTTCTTCTCCCCCGGTCCTCTGGTGCCAATTCCCCCACCGAGGCGGGAGAGGGCAACTCCCTTTCCGGTGAGGTGGGATAAACGATATTGGAGTTGCGCCATCTCCACTTGTAAAGCGGACTCGGCGCTTCGGGCGTGGAGGGCAAAGATGTCAAGAATTAATGCCCGCCGGTCAATCACATCCACTCCCGTCTCCTGACGGATATTTCTCATTTGGGATGGGGTCAACTCCTCATCAAAAATTAAGAGGTGACACTGGTACTGCTGGCATAATTGTTTCAACTCCTCAATCTTCCCTTTACCCAGTAAGGTTCGGGGAGAAGGTTTTTCCCTTATCTGGAGAAATTTCCCCACCACCTCCCCGCCCGCGGTTTTGGTTAAAGCCTCCAATTCAGAAAGGGAATCAATCTTCCGCCAGCGCTCCCTTGGACTTTTGGCTAAACCGACCAGAATGACCCTTTCCATATTATTTGACTTTATCTTTCCAGATATAGATTATCCTCTCCAAGATGGTGAAAAAAGAGCCTAAGGAGAGGAAGAAGAGAAAGTAGGGGAAATAACGGGGGAAAAATAAGGAGCCGATGATGAGGAAGAAAAAGCGGACTGGTCTCTCAAATAAACCAATCCGACAACTTTTCCCAATTCCTTCGGCTCGGGCTCGGATGTAACTGACAAAGAAAGAGAGAGAGAGGGTGAGGAAAACAAGACCTTTCAGATAATCTTCTTGGTAGTGGAGAAAGAGGCCAAAAAAGATTAAGAATTCACTGAAGCGGTCAACCACCGAATCCAAAAAGGCTCCCCGAGAAGAGACGAGATGTCTCTCTCTTGCCACTTCCCCATCTAAGGTGTCAAGGAGACTAATTATGATGAGGGAGATGCCCCCAAGGAGGAAATTACCCCGGGCAAAAAAGAATAAAGCAGGGGCCGCAAAAAGGAGCGAAAGAAAGGTGAGAAGGTTGGGAGGGACGGAGAGGAGGACAAGAATTTTTACCAAGGGAGTGAGGGGTCTTTTTAATTTTCTCTTTGTCTCCTCCCTCATTCCTTCTTCCCCGCCAGGACGATCACAATTTCTCCCTTAATTTTTTCTCGACTCTCTAAAACTTGAATTATTTCCGAGATTTTACCCCGGAGGATTTCTTCAAACTTTTTAGTCAGTTCCCGGGCGATCACACATTCCCTCTCCCCAAATATCTCCGCCATCGCCTTTAAGGTCTTCAAGAGGCGGGTCGGTGCCTCATAGAAGACCATAGTTCGCTCCTCATCCTTTAAAGCCAGCAATCTCTTTCTCTTTTTCCCCTCCCGATGGGAGAGGAAGCCTTCATAAACAAATCGGTCGCAGGGCAAACCGGAGACAACGAGCGCGGTGATGATGGCGGAAGGTCCGGGAAGGGGGATCACTCTAATCCCCTCCCGCACACACTCCCGAATTAGATAGAATCCGGGATCAGAAATACCAGGGGTACCGGAATCGGAAACGAGACTCACCTTCTTCCCTCTTTTTAAGAAGGAGACGATCTCTGGTGTCCTCTCCCTTTTATTGTGATCGTGATAGGATAAGAGTCTCTTATTTTTAATCTGGTAGTGGTTAAGAAGAATTAAGGTCCTTCGGGTATCTTCACAGACGATAAGGTCCGATTCTTTTAGTACCGCCAATGCCCTCAGGGTGATGTCGGAAAGGTTACCAATCGGGGTGGCGACGATATAAAGACCGGGTTCCATTCTAAGATAAGATACCGGCGGGGCGATAGCCTAATGAATTCATCCCTTCTCCCACCACATAGAAAGAACCTGTGATAACAACAATCTCTCTTTTCTGTTGGGCGAGGGCGGTTTTAATTGCTTGCCCCACACTCTTCTCGGTGGTGAATTTGATATTGAGTTTCTCCCCATAGGAGGCAAGGATCTCCCGGTTTAATGCCCGGGGATGCCTTGCCTGGGTAAACACAAAAGAGGAGCCGACATCGGAAAGGATTTTTAACATCTCCTCCACTTTTTTATCCCGGGCGACACCGAAGACGAAAATCGCCTTCTTCTTAAAGATATCTTTAAGCACATCCCTTAAAGCCAAACAGGAGTCGGGATTATGGGCACAATCAACCATAATCTCTGGGTGTTGGGAGATTAACTCGCAACGCGCTGGCACATAGACATTAGCCAGACCATCCCCAATCTTTTCCCAGGTTATTCTCTCATCACCAACTTTTATCCGCGCCAATGCCGATAAGACCAATTCTAAATTTTCAACCTGGTGCCTGCCCAAAAGGGGTAAAAAGAAGGGATGGGGGTTCTTTTTTATCTTAAATTGACTCCCCGCTTTGGTGAGGCGTAAACTTTTTAGACTTATCAAATTTTCCGTTATCACCTCACTCTCCTTTTCCCGAGCGGTTTTTTTTATCACCGCCAAGACCTCCGGTTTTTGCTGGAAGGTGATAACTAAGGAATTGGGATGGATGATGCCTGCCTTCTCTTTGGCAATGGAGAGGAGATCTTCTCCTAAGAGTTCGGTGTGGTCAAAACCAATCCGGGTGATGATGGCGAGACGGGGGGAGACGACATTCGTCGCATCTAACCGGCCACCCAAGCCCACCTCCAAGACTGTCCATTCTACCTTTTCTCTTAAAAAATACAAAAAGGCGATAGCGGTTAATGTCTCAAAAAAGGTGAGGCGATATTTTTTCACCTTCGGGAGGAGGGAAGAGAGGATTTGACAGAAATCCTTCTTGGAAATCATCTGACCCGAAATTCGGATCCGTTCCCGCCAGGAGAGGAGATGGGGAGAAGTGAAGAGACCGGTCTTTATCCCGCAGGCACTCAAAGCACTGGCGAGCATCGTGGCGGTGGAACCTTTGCCTTTGGTGCCGGCGATTAAGACCACATTACTTAATTTCTCTTGGGGAGAAGAGATTTCCCTTAGGAAACTCTTAAACCTCTCCAACTTAAAATCTTGATATTTCGCCTTATCCCTTTCATAACTGATTAAGGAATAGAGAAGGCGTTCCGCCTCACGGTAGTTCATTTCCCACAGGCATTTTCTCTCTAATTTTCGCCTTTCCTCTATAAAATACGGGCCCGACCGGATTTGAACCGGCGCTCTTCGCCGTGACAGGGCGACGTGTTAAACCAGGCTACACTACGGGCCCGATTCTTCTATTTTACCAATTAAATTAAAAAAGTCAACTTAGCGTTCACTCGGTTATAACAATGCCAAAAGAAGTATACAAGATGAAAATTAAACGGTCAATAATTAAAGTTAATACCCAAAATTATCATTCCGCATCAAAAAGAGAAAACAGAAATCCTTAATGAATTAGTCTAAAAGATGGGACCAAACCCTCCTAAAATAAATAAGTTATTATAAATCAAGGGCTTATAAAAAGGGGAGAAATTTAGTGTCCAATTTTGAAGGATATTTCCGTATTTATTATAGAGGGCTATGAAGAAGTTAATTAAAGATTTTGCCTTTTCAGAGTTATCCGCCTGGGGCGGATTTATAATTATCAGAAGAGAGATTGAGGAGGTGTTATCGGGTAATTAGTCCTTAACGAAAATGGCATTAAGCGTGAGATCTTTATCAGAAAGGAGGGGTTTATCTTTATAAAAAGGGGTGTAGCATACAGGGGATGGTATCGGGGATTTAACAGAAGAGATAATAGAAGTTCTAAGAAAAGGCTTAATTTTGGATTTAATCGGAGATTTAATAAAGGGTTTAATTAAAAATTTAATAAATAGTCTAAAAGATGGTATAAAGAGAGGGATAAATAGAAGCCTAAATTAGGGTATAATCCCAAGCCTAATTAAGGGTTTAATCCGAAGTCTAAATGGGAGCCCAATAAAGAATGGAAGAAAAGCAGAGAGAAAGGAGGCAAATACTGGTCCCTGACACCTTGCCGCTAACCGCGGGCAGGAACAGGATGTTGCGGAAAATCGTGGCTGAAGGTGTTTGGCGTTGCGCCTTCCTCAATCCCCCATAGAACTCAATCACTCGCAGACGAGCATCGTAGTTTGCGACATAGGCATATTTTCCAACAACCGCCACACCAAAAGCATAACCTGGGGTATTGTAGCGACTCAGAAAGGCTAGTGTTGCAGGGTTTCCAGCATCCCGGATTTCAAGACCTGCCTGTCCCGCGGCGATGAAGAGCCTGTTGGATTGATACCAGATACCCTGGACAAATCCCCGAGTGTGAATCGCCACAGATCTTTTTCTCGGTTGAGATGGATTGGAGAGATTGATGAGATAGGTCCCACAACCAGAACCCAAAAATGCTAAATTCCGGTTCGGGTCAAGTGCCACCGCATAAGAAGAGCCAAAGGGCCGGGAACCAATCTCCCGGCAGTTTAGCGAGTCAGCAAACATACTGGCAAAGGTGAGAGAGAAGTAAACCAAAACCCTTCTTTGTATTAAACCATTTTCCTTTGCCAAACGGCATACTAATATCACCTATGTCAACCCTACGGTTTTCATCCGGGATGTTGATAATAGCGGTGAGTTTATTAATAATGCTTTTGTTTAATGCCCCTTATGTGGAAAGTCACATTGGACAATGGTTCGGTCTTATGTTGGTTATCGGCGGTATGATACCGAAGAGGAATATGAAATTTTAGTCGGATTTTGCGGGCAGCGGATAAGATTCTATTTTGATGAAAGGCGCTGAGCGTTTCGGGATAAAGAGGGAATTTTCTTCTCCTAAAACCGACCTAATAGGTTAAAAATTTGGGTGAAGGAGAGGCCAATCGCTAAAATTATAGGCCAGGGATGGAGGGTGGCGGTAGTGGATTCAACCCTCTTGTAGCGGGAGATAATTGTCTTCTTTTGACTTCTTATTATTCCCAAGACCGCACCGATTAAAGAGAGTAAAAAGATTAACCAGGAGAGACCCAAATAGCCGGGAATTTTTATCCGGAGGCGCCGGAGGGAGGGGAAAGATAAGAGGCCGATTAAGAAGACGACTAAGATGAGGGAGAAGAAGATGATGCCGAGGATCTGATGCCTTTTGCGGGGAAAGGTCCACATCCCGGCCCGGCTCATTCCGAGCCAGGCGTTATAGATACCAATCACCGCCGCACTGATCAAAAGGATAAGTTGAATAATTAAGATAACCATCATTCATATTAAAGGAAAAAAGGGGAATGTCAAGTCTTCAATAGGGGGAGGGCGAGGCCCAGTCTTTTCTTTAAGATTTCACTTTTAATTAGACCTCCAATTTTTCACCCGATTTTTTTCTCATATCTCCTCCGGTAAGATTATGCCAAAAATGGACATTAAATTTTTTTAAGGACTTATTTTATATTGACAATTGTTTACCTTATTATTATCATAAAAAGATGAACTCGGTATTCGTGATAATTTTGGGGATAATTGTTTATTATCTGGGAGTTCAAATCTATGCCAAATTCTACGACCAAAAGGTAATCAAGACCGACCCGAAAAGGGCAACTCCCGCCCGGCTCTATGCGGACGGGGTTGACTTTTTACCAACATCCAGAAATATCCTCTTTGGCTATCAGTTTAAGTCAATCGCCGGCGCGGCACCAGTTTTAGGTCCAATCATCGCTATCAAGTGGGGTTGGCTGCCTGCTCTTTTATGGATTCTTTTGGGTACATTCTTTATCGGTTGGATTCAGGATTACACCTCAGCGATTGTCTCAATGCGCTCCGATGGGATGACCTTTGGCGGTATCTCTTATTCTTTGATCTCTTCCCGGGCAAGGGTGATTTTACTATCTTTTATCTACTTCTATCTTTTGCTTATCGCCAGTGCCTTCACCAATGTCGTTGCGGTCTTTCTTTCTAAGAATCCGAATATCCCTTTGTCAATTATCTTTTTGGCTTTCGCGGGTATTTTAGTTGGCTTTCTCATCTATTATGGTCGGTTAAACCTGATTCTTGTGACAATTGTTGGCCTTTTCATCTTTTACCTTTCGCTTTTTCTGGGAGCAAAAATCCCCTTGGCTTTAAATAACCCCTTTGCCAATAAGATGCTCTGGTTAGCCTTTGCCTTAATCTTTTCTTTTTTCGGTTCGGTCTTACCCATTTGGGTCTTTGTCCAACCAATCAATTATTTAAGTTTTTATATCATCCTCTTTGGGATGGTGGGAGCGGTTTTGGGGATTTTTATCGGTCGTCCCAATTTTTCTGCTCCACCCTTTACCAATTTTCAGGCAGAAGGTTTACCCCTCTGGCCTATGCTTTTTGTCACCATCGCCTGCGGTGCCATTTCTGGTTGGCACTCCAATGTCTCCTCCACCGGAACATCAAGGCAATTGGAAAAGGAGACCGATACCCGAGCCGTGACCGCTGGGGCGATGTTTTTAGAGATGATTTTGGCTTTAATCGCCTTGATTATCGTCAGTATTACTAAGGCCCGGGGGAGTTGGGATTCCTTATTCGGTGAGGGGTTAGATTTGGTCTTCTCTTATCTCGGATTGCCGAAGGGTTGGGGGAAATCTTACGGACCGGTGATGATTGTTATCTTAGCCATCACCATTCTCCATTTGGTAATTCGCTTTATGCGGATTGCCACCAATGAACTTTTGGGTAAGAAAATTCCTGCTCTTAAAGACCCAGTCTTAGGAACAGTGATTGCCATCATCTTCTCTTTCGTCTTAGTTTATACCGGTAGTTTCAATTACATCTGGGTTTTATTCGGTTCTGCCAATCAGTTGATGGCCAGTTTAGCCCTTTTAATCGCTTCGGTCTGGCTTGTCTCCCAAAGAAAACCAACCGCTTTCACATTTTATCCAATGGTCTTTATGTATCTGACGACGATGAGCGCTTTAATCTATACGAGCATTTCGGTTCTGAGGCAGGCGATAACCGGCTTGGATTTAACCGGTAAACCACTGCCCACAAGTTCAGTGATTGGCAACTATTTTGCTGGCCTTATCGGTTTAATCTTATTTTTTGCCGCCCTCATTTTGGCTTATGATGGCTTAAAGGCTTATATAAGATATGGGAGGGGAAATGGAAAAGAAGAAGGGAATTTTTAAGTCCTTAAAGGAGTTTATTTATGGGATGGCGGCTCACGATACCGCCCGTTTTGCCTTAAAGACCAGAGGCAGTATGGAGCATCTCTTTATCTTAATCACGATGGGGGATATGCTGGGCGTTCCGATTTTACCTCCTTATTATTCTTTAAGGCTTCTTCCCTATTGCATCCCCCAGATTGCCACTTGGAAACGAAGGATGCTTCGGGAAAAGGATTTCACCGATACCTTGGCTTAAATGACCTTAAAGGAGTCTTTTCTAAATAATCCGAATCGCAAGTATATTATGTTTGGGGGTAAGGGCGGTTTGGGTAAGACAACCTTCTCCGCGGCGACTGCCTTCTGGTTGGCAAAGAGGGGTTTTA
The DNA here is from genome assembly GCA_039801905.1 of candidate division WOR-3 bacterium. Classification (NCBI taxonomy): domain Bacteria; kingdom Pseudomonadati; phylum Caldifarciminota; species Caldifarciminota bacterium. Next base: position 55,158 of record JBDRVQ010000009.1, read on the forward strand.
AGGTCTTAATCTTTTCGGTTGATCCCCAGGCATCCCTTTCCGATATCTTCCAAAGGGATATCTTTGGTAAGGATGCCCAAGAGATTATCCCCAATCTCTTTGCCCAGGAGATTGATGCCGATAGAAGGATTAAGGAGTATCAAGATGAGATAAGGAATAAGATTCGGGAGAAGTACGGTTTGGAGGAAATTCCCGAAGAGATTGAAAGTTATATTCAGGCGGCATCCGCGGAACCGGCGATGGAGGAGAGTGCCATCTTTGATGCGGTGGTGGATATCGTTAACACCACCGATTTTGATTACTACATCTACGATTTAGTTCCCTTAGGTCATGCCCTATATTATCTGGCGATGAGTTCTATCTATGACCAATGGATAAATAAGATTACCTCTTTAAGGGAGGAGATGCAAAGATACGAGAAGGTTATTGCGAAGATGAAAAGCGAAGAGGTGAAGGAAGAAGATGAGATTTTACAGGAGTTAGAATACATTAAGAGACGAATCAATCTCGCCTCCAAGATCTTTACCGATAAAGAGAAGACCGCCTTCTTCTTTGTTCTCACCCCGGAGGAGATGAGTATTATTGATACGGAAAAAGCAGCCAATTTATTCTCCCGTTACGGCGTGCCGATAACCGGTTTTATCGTCAATCGGGTCTTACCACAGGAATTAAAAAAAGGTAATATTCCAGAATATTTGAAAAACCGCATTATTGCCCAAGAGAGACCTTTAGCGAAAATAAGAGAGAAATTCGGGAAAGAGGTCTTGGGTTGGATTCCAGAATTGGAGCGGGACATTACCGGCTTAGAGATGATTGAAAGGATGGCAAGAATAATGTTTGGCGATGATTAAAAAAGGTCTGAGTGATTTCTTTAATCAAAATCCCAATTTGAAATACCTCTTTTTTGGTGGAAAAGGGGGTGTTGGGAAAACAGTCCTGGCAGGAATTACCGCCCTTTACCTCTCGGAAAAGGGGAAGAGGGTCCTTTTGGTTTCCACCAATCCGGTTCATAGCCTCTCGGGTCTTTTAAACGAAGATGTCTTCGGCCGGGAGAAAAAGGTTTCGCAGACCAACCTCTTTGCCTTAGAGATTGACACCAAGGATGTGATCTTGAAAAAGAAGAATGAGATCAAGGAGAAGATTGAATGGTTTTTGCGCTTTGCCGATATCACCGGGCAGAAGACTGAAGATTTTATTGAATCGGCAACGATGAATCCGGCATTTGAAGAGTCCGCGATGTTTGAGAAGATGGTTGATTTGATGTTTGAGGATAAATACGAAATCTATGTCTTTGATACCGCACCGACCGCTAATGCGAGAAGACTACTTGGGATGTCAAAGGTCTATACCTTATGGGTGGAGAAGATGCTGGCAAGTCGAAAGGAAGCGGAGGAGTTGCGAAAGAAATTGACATTTACCAAAAAGGAAGAGAAAGACCCACTTTTGACCTATCTCCTTTCCTTTAAGGAGCGGATCGAACGGGTCCACCAACTTTTAACCAATCCTTCTCTCACCGCCTTCTTCTTTGTCACTCTACCTGAGGCATTACCGATTGCCGTGATTAGGCGTTTTATCGGTTGGTTTAAGGATTTTGGCATTCCGGTTGGGGGGGTGATTGTCAATCGGGTGATTGATAAGAAGCAAGTTAAAGAGGATGCACCGGAATTTGTCTTGAACCGGATAACAATGCAAGAGAGATACCTTAATGAGATAAACTCTTCCTTTGAAAATGTCTTAGGTATTTTACCAGAGATGGCAAATGAGATTCGGGGGGTTGATAAGTTAAAGGAGGCGATGACTTATCTCTTTTCCCATTGACAAATTATTTTTTTAATGTATACTACTATGTAATAGGGTGAAAACCCTAAAGGAGGGGTTATGTGGTTTAATAAAAGGGTATCTATCTATCTATCTATATATCTTTCTTTTAATTAGCACGATAGCCCTTGGGCAAATGGGCTGGGTCCAAAAAGCAAATTCTCCTCATCCGGTGAATGAAGGTGGTGCGCTTACGAAAGGTTTCAAACCGGGTTATGATACAGTCATTTTTGCCCTTCTCGGAAATGTCTCAGGTGGCAGAAATGATA